>NZ_JBFSUL010000007.1:0-148403 GCF_041467395.1 Vibrio sp. 10N.247.310.98
TACTTCTTCTTGAAGATAAAAGCGGCTTTCCCCGGAAAGCCGCGATGAACCTTTTTTAAGCGGCTTTTATTTTGTTAATTTTTTAGAGTGCTATAATCCCGCGCTGCACTTCCATTCATCTGAGTTAGCAATGCGAAATAAAAAATCAATAATTACATTGCTGATTATCTCTATCATATTGTCTTCTGCAGTATGTCTGTATTATTTGCAGCGCTACAAAGAAGTAAAACAGCAGAGCTTTGACTACTCAGCTAAGCAAGCCGTTCATCAGTTAGTGTATGCCAAGCGAGATTATGATCTTCTCAAGACTCAGTTAGTCTCGGTCATGGAGCTACTCAGTCATAGCCAGAGCTTGGTTAACTTTGCTTCCTCTCCCTCAGACCAAACCAAACATCTACTTGAAGAGGTCTGGCAATCTGTTCTCGTGAACCAGAAGTGGTATACACAAATCCATCTGTTAGATGTCACTGGCAAAGAATTGGTGCGTGTTAACTACTCCTCTGATACCGGTAGAGTGACGTTTCCTCAACAGCTGCAAGATAGGTCGGATTCTAACTACTTCCAATACGCTCAAAAACTAGAAGCCGAACAGATTGGCGGTTGGGGTATTGAGCTTGAAACTGAGCATGGTGAAGTCACCTTCCCTTATTCGCCGGTAATCCGTGTCTTTACCCCAGTAGAAACCCCTGACGAAAGAGTAGGCTACCTCGTCATCAATCTTGATGTATGGGGCTTATCGTCGCGTCTGAGCTTTTCACCAGATAACGATCTTAGAGCAGAAGTTCTCAATGACGCGGGTTACTTCATCGCGAGTAACAACAGCGGTAAGTTGTTCGGAGACTCTATTCCTGAAAGAAAAGGCTATAACCTGAAAAATATCGCGCCGAAGACGTGGGATGCGATCTCCAATGATCAGGTGGGATACGTTTTTGAAGATGGTAATTTGTTTGCCTTTAACACGGTTATGCTCGCGAACAGTCAAAAGGTTCATTTACTGATTCAACTTAATCAAAAGCAACTGATGGATCGGGCTGAGCGTGATCTAGATGATTTGGCCCATGAAGAGATCATTGTTCTGATTACGGTGCTGATATTCGCTTTCCCGTTTGCTTACCTGGTGACGCACTGCCGACGCCGAAGCCTAGAGAGTAAATTGGCACGCGCCGCATTGAATGGTATGTCGGCAGTGATGATCTCTGACAAGCAGCACCGCACAATGATGATCAACAACGAATTTGAGAACATGACTGGGTACTGCAAAAAACAGGTGATCGGTCAAAATGCATTGCAGTTGCTGCTTGAGAATACCGACCAAGTGCTCTCAAGCTCGGCTATTTGGAGTCATTTAGAGCAAGAAGAAGTATGGGAAGGGGAGGTTCAGTGTAAGAACAAGCTGCGTATTCCTTTTACTGCGATCATGCGAGTGCATGCGGTCAAAAACAATTCAGGCAAAGTCAGTTACTACATCACCTCGTTGGTTGATATTTCCGTAAGGAAGGAGCTTGAGGTACGTTTGAGGATTTTAAGTGAACGTGACTCTTTGAGTAATCTCTGGAACCGACGAAAATTCGAAGAGCAGCTGGCCTACTATTCTCGCTTAGTTGAGCGTTACCCGATCGAAGCGACCACCTGCTTAGCCTTGGTGGACATCGATAACTTCAAGCGAATCAATGATGAGCTTGGCCACGACGAAGGTGACCGTGTGATCGCTGGTGTTGCTAAACTTCTGCAAGATAGCCTTCGTGGGACGGACTTTGTTGCACGTGTCGGAGGAGAAGAGTTTGCACTCTTGATGCCACACACGTCTCTGCCAGAAGCAAAGCGCGTATTGGATCGCTTGCGAATAGAGATTGAACTGGCAGCCGGAACTAAGGTAACGGTGAGTGTTGGCTTTACTGATTTAACAAGTAATAGTACTCGCTCATACAAGTGTGCCGATGTTGCGCTTTACGAATCTAAATCGTCTGGTCGTAATACGGTCTCTATGTGTCCTAGCTACGATGATGTCGCTTAGGTTCGCTTCTATCTAGTCCTGTCTTCTCTTTGCTTCACCTCTTCAAGCTGGCCCCGACTCACTTTATCTCTCCCCCTTTTTATAGGAATCTCACTTTTGAGCGACCTATGTCACAAAATCTATACAGTTAGACTAAAGTCTAATGCTGGTGGAAATTTGAGCTAAAATGAACAATAAGTAAACTACCTTGCTTCAGATTACATCGTGCTTAACGGTGTAATAAATAGAGTGTTTACCAGATGTAAAAGGATGACACCGTTAACTTAATTCAACTGATTAGCTAGCCTTTTCAATGGTTTGAAAGGCAGCAGTAGAATTAGGTTAGCTGGAGCAAGAGTTTGGGGATCATACAGTCTGGTTAAAAGAGGCGTGGTATGTTTGTCGATTTTTTAGTGAGGTTAACCATAGGCACATTAGCCATTCTTGGCTTTCAATTGAGTGCTTTGTATTTTTTACCTATGGTTGTGCTACTCAATACTCATCACAAAGAGTTTTTTGGGTGGTAGTTCAGTCGTAATACTGGAAACAAAAAACGGAGCCATTGGGCTCCGTTTTTATTTGGTTAGAAGCTACTTTAGCGTTATGCCGCTTCGATAACTTCTTCAATTCGTTTCATTGAACCTAGCAGGTGTTGATCAAGCAGTTCAGTCGCTTGTTCTACATTCTTAGAGAGTACTAGTTTCATGATCATTTCGTGTTCATCAATATTGAACAGATCATCTGATGCGCTTTCTGCAGACATAGCGAGGAAGCGGTAACGTTTCACTTGGTTAATTAGGTCATCAAAGAACTTAAACATGTTCTCTGAATCTGCACCTTCGAGCAATGCTGCATGAAATCGTTGGTGGCGTTCTTCCCACTCAACACAATCAAACTCTTCTGATACATGTTGGACGCGTGACAGTTTATGGTAAGACGTCAGTACTTCTAGTTCCCAGCTCTCATCACCTGCTGCAATCGCTTTTTTAAGCAGAACCGATGATACAACACGAAGGCTTTCGTATAGGTCATTCAGTTCTTTCTTTGATACAGGAGATACCCAGCAGCCTTTTTGTGGCTCTAGCTTTACGTATTTGCTCCAAGATAACTGTACCAAGGCTTCGCGAATAGGGGATGCGCCAACGTTGTAGCGTGCTTTTAGATCAGCAACAACAAGCTTTTGGCCTGGGGTTAACTCACCATTAAGAATATCTTGGCGAATCATCTTTGATACTTTGTCAGTGAGCGTAGGACTAGACATTACAAACCTCATCTATATATGATTTCTAGTCTGCTAATCCGTCTCTTAGAAAGAGTCAGTTGGAGGTTAACAGTACGTAGTTCTATTGTGATTGATAATACAGCGTACTGAAAAGTTAGGCAAGATTTTGTTTCATAAAAAAAGAGGGCCGAAGCCCTCTTTTATATTTTATGCGAATCGGTTCATTCTTATAGAACGTGAACAGATGCCGTGTTTGTAGTACCAGAAGCTACTAGAGCACCAGAAACCATAACTACGATGTCGCCTTTGTTACCTAGGCCAGATTGTAGAGCGATTTCTTTACCGTTGATGTAGAACGCGTCTGTGTTCTCGATAGAGTCAACAAGAACTGGCTTAACACCTTTAGTAAGAACTAGCTGTGCAGCTGTCTTTTCGTTAGTTGTTAGAGCTAGGATGTTTGCAGTTGGGAAGTACTTACGTACTGAACGTGCAGATTTACCGCCTTCAGTTGCAACAACGATTAGAGGAGCAGCTAGCTTCTCTGCTGTGTCTACAGCGCCTTTACATACTGCTTCAGTGATGCGTAGACGTGGGCTGTCTAGACGAGAACCTAGCTCAGCTTTAAGAGCTGAATCAGTACGGTTCGCGATTTGAGCCATGATAGTAACAGCTTCAACTGGGTACTTACCTTTAGCAGTTTCACCAGAAAGCATTACTGCATCAGTACCATCCATGATTGCGTTCGCAACGTCACCCGCTTCAGCACGAGTTGGACGTGGGTTGCTGATCATAGAGTCAAGCATTTGAGTTGCAGTGATAACCATCTTACGTGCACGGTTACACTTCTCGATCATCATCTTCTGAGCGAAGATTACTTCTTCAGCTGGGATTTCAACACCTAGGTCACCACGAGCAACCATGATGCCGTCAGAAGCTTCAAGGATTGAATCGAAGTTATCTACACCTTCTTGGTTTTCAATCTTAGAAATGATGTGGATGTTCTCGCCGCCGTTAGCGTTTAGAAGCTCACGGATTTCTTTAACGTCTTCTTCTTTACGGATGAAAGAAGCAGCAACGAAATCTACGCCTTGCTCACAACCAAACTTAAGGTCAGCTTTGTCTTTCTCAGAAAGAGCAGGAAGTTGAACAGAAACGCCAGGAAGGTTAACACCTTTGTTTTCGCCTAGAGCACCGTTGTTAAGAACTTTACACTTAACTTCAGTTTCTGTTGTTGCGATAACTTCCATTTCGATTAGGCCGTCATCAACAAGGATAGTGTTACCTGCTGTTAGGTCTTTAGCGAAACCTAGGTAAGTTACTGCTACTACGTCTTTGTTACCAACAACTGTTGCGTCAGTTGTGAAAGTGAACTCTTGACCAGCTACTAGATCTACGTCGTTACCATCTTCAAGTTTGATAGTACGGATTTCTGGACCTTTAGTATCTAGAAGGATAGCAAGTTGCTCACCTTTGTTTTCCATTACTTTACGGAAGTTCGCGATACGAGTGCCGTGCTCTGCGAAATCACCGTGAGAGAAGTTAAGACGCATAACGTTCATGCCAGCATCTACTAGTTCAGTTAGCTTCTCTACAGATTCAGTTTTAGGGCCAATCGTACATACGATTTTGGTCTTTTTCATGGAAGGTACTCTCCGGTAAGTATTGTTACAATTTGAAATTTATTTAAGTTCTGAAGATTGGTCCGCTACATCAACATTTTGTGCCTGTTGTGTAAAAGCGCGGGACTTCCAATATGTCCTTCAGAGTTGTAAGTCTTTCATCAATTTTAGTCATTTTATGACTAAAAGATTTTGATTCAATATCGGTTTTCTGTGACTTACCCCACTATATAGGGGGTAAGTTGCAAAAAAATAACAGTCAGTTTTGTAATTTTTTTTCTTTTCGGGTGCGGATTCTACCACCTAATGAGTTCAATATCACTGTTTAACAATTGTCTTAGGACAAGGTTTTATCGCTATTTATTAATTTTTTGGATCAAAATAAATGGACTAAATAGTTTCGTTGTAACTATAATATGTTTCATATCGAAACTTAATGGCCTTTTTTAAATGTCGAAACGAAACACCCAGCTCAGAAGACATGCAATTTCTAACCTAGTGAATGAAAAGGGGGAGGTTAGTGTTGATGAATTATCCGCTAAGTTCGAAACCTCAGAGGTCACTATTAGAAAGGACTTGGCGTCTTTAGAGAAAAACGGTCAGCTTTTACGCCGTTATGGTGGTGCGATTTCGTTACCGAAAGAGGTTGTCAACGAAGAACTGGGTCAACAAGTTTCGACTCGAAAGATTTCATTGGCAAAAGCTGCTGCAGATTTAATTCGCGACCATAACCGCATCGTGATCGATAGTGGCAGTACGACCGGTACTCTAATTCAGCAGCTTAATGCTAAGCGTGGCTTGGTTGTTATGACCAACTCATTGCACGTTGCTAATGCGCTTAATGAGCTTGAAAGCGAGCCGACGTTATTAATGACTGGCGGCACTTGGGATACCCATTCGGACTCTTTCCAAGGCAAAGTTGCAGAGTCGGTACTTCGTGCTTACGATTTTGACCAACTATTTATTGGGGCTGATGGTATCGACCTCGATAGAGGCACAACCACGTTTAACGAACTGGTTGGCCTGAGCAAAGTAATGGCTGAAGTGTCACGAGAAGTGATCGTGATGGTTGAGTCGGAAAAGGTGGGACGAAAGATCCCGAACTTAGAGCTGGCATGGGAACACATTGACATCTTAATTACCGATACAGACTTAGGCGAAGAATCCAAAGCAAGTATCGAATCACATGATGTTCGAGTGATCCTGACCGATCCAGCGTAAAAACAAATTTAAGTATTATGCATTTACATTCCTATAATTGATCTTAATGAAGATTTGGCCTTTGCTTGCTGCCAATAGGAATAAAACAAAATTGATGGAGTGAAACTATGTGTGGAATTGTTGGTGCAGTAGCACAGCGTGATGTAGCTGAAATTTTAGTAGAAGGCCTTCGTCGTCTAGAATACCGTGGCTACGATTCAGCTGGTGTCGCTGTAGTCGATACTGAATCTAACCTAACTCGTGTACGCCGCCTAGGTAAAGTACAAGAGCTAGCTGACGCAGTAGAAGAGCAACAAGTGATTGGTGGTACAGGTATCGCTCATACACGTTGGGCGACACATGGTGAGCCATCTGAAGCGAACGCACACCCGCACATGTCTGGTGATATTGCCGTTGTACACAATGGCATTATCGAAAACCACGAAGCACTGCGCGCTATGCTGCAAGAGCGTGGTTACGTATTTACTTCACAAACGGATACAGAAGTTATTGCTCACTTAGTTGAGTGGGAACTTCGCACTTCAGCTTCTTTGGTTGAAGCGCTACAGAAAACAGCAAAACAATTAGACGGTGCGTACGGCACGGTTGCGGTTGATCGTAAAGATCCTAGCCGCATTGTAGTCGCTCGTTCTGGTAGCCCAATCGTTATCGGTTTTGGTGTCGGCGAGAACTTCCTTGCTTCTGATCAACTGGCGCTACTGAGCGTAACTCGTCGCTTCATGTACCTAGAAGAAGGTGATGTTGCTGAGGTAACTCGTCGTGATGTTACGGTATTTGATGTAGCGGGTGAGCGTGTTGAGCGTGAAATCGTTGAGTCAAACGCTGAACACGACGCAGGTGACAAAGGTCAATACCGCCACTTCATGCAGAAAGAGATCTTCGAGCAGCCAACAGCGCTGATCAATACAATGGAAGGCCGTATCTCTGACACTTCGGTTATCACTAACGCGATCGGCGTTAAAGCTGAAGAGATCCTAAGCAAGGTTGAACACGTGCAGATCATCGCATGTGGTACGTCTTACAACTCAGGCATGGCAGCGCGTTACTGGTTTGAATCTCTAGCTGGCGTAAGCTGTGACGTAGAGATTGCTTCTGAATTCCGTTACCGTGATTTCGTTGTTCGTCCGAACAGCCTATTGGTGACTCTGTCTCAATCTGGTGAAACGGCGGATACGCTTGCTGCACTTCGTCTTGCAAAAGAGAAGGGTTATATGTCTGCAATGACTATCTGTAACGTTGCGGGTTCTTCACTGGTTCGTGAATCTGATTTTGCCTTCATGACTCGCGCAGGAACAGAGATCGGTGTTGCTTCTACTAAAGCTTTCACAACTCAACTAGCAGCGATGCTGATGATGGTAACGTCAATTGGTCGTCTACAAGGTCGTATCAATGAAGAAAAAGAAGCGGAAATCGTTCAAGCACTTCACCAACTGCCTGCTGATATCGAGAAAGCATTAGCGTTCGATAAAGAAATTGAAGCACTGGCACCTGATTTTGCTGATAAGCATCACACACTGTTCTTGGGTCGTGGTGAGTTCTACCCAATCGCGATGGAAGCGTCTCTTAAACTGAAAGAGATCTCTTACATCCACGCAGAAGCATACGCAGCTGGTGAGCTTAAGCACGGTCCTTTGGCTCTTATCGATGCAGATATGCCTGTAGTCGTTATTGCACCAAGCAACGACTTGCTAGAGAAGCTGAAATCGAACGTTGAAGAAGTGCGTGCTCGTGGCGGTCTACTTTACGTATTCGCTGATGAAGATGCGGGCTTTGAAAGCGATGAGAACATGAAGATCATCAAGATGCCTCACGTAAGTGAAGTAACAGCGCCTATCTACTACACAGTACCGATGCAGCTGCTGTCTTACCATGTCGCACTAATAAAAGGTACCGACGTTGACCAACCTCGTAACCTAGCGAAAGCGGTAACAGTTGAGTAATCGACAGCTTACCTAAGATATAGATAATAAGAAGCCCATCCTGTGATGGGCTTTTTTATGTCTGTTACTTAACGATCAGTGTTAGAGCTAGCTGTAGCGTCATTAAGCGCTCAGTGCTTGCTCTAGGTCAGCCAAGATATCGTCAATGTGCTCGATACCTACTGATAGGCGAATCATCTCCGGTGATACACCGGCTTGTTTCTGTTCAGCTTCGCTTAGTTGACGGTGTGTCGTCGAAGCTGGGTGACAAGCGAGAGATTTCGCATCGCCAATGTTAACTAAGCGCTTGAAGATTTGCAGTGCATCATAGAAGCGAACACCGGCTTCATAACCGTCTTTTAAACCAAAAGATAGAATGGCCGATGGCTTACCTTGCATGTACTTTTCAGCGAGTGGATAGAATTCTGAATCAGGCAGGCCAGCGTAACTTACCCAACTGACTTTCTCGTGTTGCTTGAGGTATTCCGCTACTTTCAAGGCATTCTCTGTGTGTCGCTCCATGCGTAGCGACAACGTCTCCAAACCTTGCATCAACATGAAAGCATTCATTGGTGACAGTGCTGCACCTGTATTACGTAGGGGAACCGTTCTAGCACGACCAATAAACGCAGCCTCACCAAAGGCCTCGGTATAAACCACGCCATGATAAGAAGGCTCTGGCTGATTAAACACAGGGAAGCGGTCCTTGTGCTGTGCCCATGGGAATTTACCTGAGTCGACAATCACGCCACCTAACGTTGTACCGTGACCACCCACGTATTTAGTTAGTGAGTGCACCACGATGTCAGCACCAAAATCGATAGGTTTACACAGTACAGGCGTCGCCACCGTGTTATCAACAATCACAGGTACACCTTGTGCGTGAGCAAGTTCAGCAACACGCTCTAAGTCGATAATATTACCTGCTGGGTTACCGATACTTTCACAGTAAACCGCCTTGGTTTTTTCATCGATCAGTGCCGCTAAGCTTTCTGGTTTGTCGTCTTTAGCAAAACGAACTTCAATTCCTTGGTTTGGCAACATGTGAGCAAATAGGGTGTAAGTACCACCGTAAAGCTGAGGCGTTGAGACAATGTTGTCACCGATTTGCGCCAACGTCTGAATCGCGTAGTTGATCGCAGCACTGCCCGCACTTACCACTAAGCCTGCGATACCTCCTTCTAAGGCGGCCATGCGTTTTTCTAACACATCATTGGTTGGGTTCATTATGCGAGTGTAGATATTGCCTGGCACCGCAAGGTTGAAGAGGTCGGCGCCGTGTTGTGCGTCATCGAATTCGTACGCGACGGTTTGGTAGATTGGAGTGGCAACCGATTTGGTTGTTGGATCAGTGTCGTAACCGAAGTGAATCGAGAGTGTTTCGTCTTTCATGAGTCTTCCCTGAACTATTGAGCGATTTATGTACTCTCATATTGCCGATTTTTTTATAAAAGAAAAGTATGTTTAGTCACAGAGAGGCAATTGGAATTGTGTGCGGGACGATTCGTTTTTGGTTCGGAAGTGCAGGGTGTGATTGGTACTGAATCAGAAAAGCAAAAAGCCAGAGCAGCGTGAACTGTTCTGGCTTTTCTAATTTGGTGGCCCCTCCCAGATTTGAACTGGGGACCGAACGATTATGAGTCGTGCGCTCTAACCACTGAGCTAAGGGGCCGTAGGGCATAGATTATAGGGGAAGCGTTCAATGGTGTCTAGACACTATAAGGGGCAATTCCGCTTACATCTTAGCCACTTAAATCACACAGATAAAAAAAAGGTGAGCCAACGCTCACCTTTTCTTATTTATGCTTAAAAGCTAACCACACTTGAGTGTGCGATTACTCGTCTAGGAAGCTACGCAGAGTTTCTGAGCGGCTTGGGTGACGAAGTTTACGTAGTGCTTTTGCTTCGATCTGACGGATACGTTCACGAGTTACGTCGAACTGTTTACCAACCTCTTCAAGAGTGTGGTCAGTGTTCATGTCGATACCGAAACGCATACGCAGTACTTTAGCTTCACGAGGAGTTAGGCCAGCAAGAACGTCTTTAGTTGCACCGCGTAGGCTTGTTGCCGTTGCAGAGTCTAAAGGTAGTTCTAGCGTTGTATCCTCGATGAAATCACCTAGGTGCGAATCTTCGTCGTCACCGATTGGTGTCTCCATTGAGATTGGCTCTTTAGCGATTTTCAGTACTTTACGGATCTTGTCTTCAGGCATTTGCATGCGTTCAGCCAGTTCTTCCGGAAGTGGTTCACGACCCATCTCTTGTAGCATTTGACGAGAGATACGGTTTAGTTTGTTGATCGTTTCGATCATGTGAACCGGAATACGGATAGTACGAGCTTGGTCGGCAATCGAACGAGTGATTGCTTGACGGATCCACCAAGTAGCGTAAGTAGAGAACTTGTAACCACGACGGTATTCAAACTTATCTACCGCTTTCATCAGACCGATGTTACCTTCTTGGATTAGATCCAGGAATTGTAGACCACGGTTTGTGTACTTCTTAGCAATCGAGATTACTAGACGTAAGTTCGCTTCAACCATCTCTTTCTTCGCACGACGAGCTTTCGCTTCACCGATAGACATGCGACGGCTGATATCTTTGATGCTTTGAACAGTAAGAGACGTTTCACGTTCGATCATATCCAGCTTTTGGATAGAGCGACGGATGTCGTGCTCGTTACGTTTAATCTTTTCTGCGTATGGCTTGTCTGAAGCAAGAACTTCATCCAACCATGCTTCGCTAGATTCGTTGCCAGTAAATAGAGCAATGAAAGATTTCTTCGGCATTTTGCCGTACTCAACCGTTTGACGCATGATTAGGCGTTCTTGAGTACGTACACGATCCATAGAGTTACGCAGTTCGTTTACTAGGAAATCAAACTGTTTTGGTGTTAGACGGAACTCTTTGAATACGTCTTGCATCATTGTCGTTGCAAGCATTGCTTTCGGGCTTTCATGGCCGTACTCGTTGATCGCTAGTTGACGATTCTGGTAGCTAGTACGAAGTGCTGTGAACTTCTCAAGAGCAAGTTCAGGATCGATACCTGTATCTTCTTCTTCCTCTTCCTCGTCGTCTTCTGCGTCTTCTTTGTCTTCGTCTTCCAGATCAGTTTCAGCAAGTTCTGAACCGATGTGAGTCGCCGTTGGCGCAGCTGTGCCATCGTCGTCTGGGTCAACAAAGCCATTGATTAGGTCTGTTAAGCGAATCTCTTCTGCTTGTACGCGGTCAAACTGTTCCAAGATGTATGGAATAGTGCCTGGGTACTCAGCAACCGATAGTTGAACTGTATTGATACCATCTTCAATACGCTTCGCAATGTCGATTTCGCCTTCACGAGTCAGTAGTTCAACTGTACCCATTTCACGCATGTACATACGAACTGGGTCAGTAGTACGGCCAATCTCGCTTTCTACGCTTGAAAGCGCAGCAGCTGCAGCTTCGGCTGCATCTTCATCTATATTGGCATCGTCATCATTAAGTGCTAGATCATCAGCATCAGGTGCAGTTTCAACTACCTTGATACCCATGTCGTTAATCATTTGAATGATGTCTTCTACCTGTTCAGAATCCACGATTTCTGCAGGTAGGTGGTCGTTTACTTCGGCGTAGGTCAGATAGCCTTGTTCCTTGCCTTTAATAACAAGTAATTTAAGCTGTGACTGCGGATTTTGATCCATAGATGATATCCAACTTCAGGTCTGGTGAAGGACGTTGCATTCTCAAATGCAAACCAATTATGTTAACAAATTTATTAAATGCTGACTAATCAAACAGGGTTACGCTTTTAGATCTAGCATTAAAGCTAGTAGCTCCCTTTTTTCTTCGGCTGATAAACCGACGCTTCTTGCTTTGGCCTGCAGGTTTTCAATTTGTTTTTCAACGCACTGGGCAAGTATATTGTCCAATGAGTCTAAAAATATGTCTTCTTGATTGTCTTCGTCGAGGGGGATTTCCCAGCTCGCGAGACGAGACAGAAGAGCCTCATGTTTATTGTGTCGCCAATGCTCTAATAATTGGCCTGTGTTGATATGGGGATGCGCATGGCATTTATCAAGTACTTCGACGAATAAACTTAGGCCAGGCAGCTGTAAGCCTTTGACACTTGATAAATCCGGTACCATATCAGCATAGCTCGGATTTTGGATAAGCAAAGCGATAACTTCACGCATTGGAGTGCGTTTCAGCTCTTTATGCGGTTGAGGTGTCGGGTTCTGTGTATGAACACGCGCTCGCCTCAATTGGTTATCAAATCCAGTGCGCTCATCGAGCAATTTTTCGAGCAACTCTTGGAAGTAACTGTCAGGGATTTTGTTAATCAATGCGCTAGCGTGTGCGCGCAGTGCCGATTTCCCTTCGGTTGTTCCCAAGTTTAACTTGTGTATTTCAATCAGGTTATCGAACAAATAGGTCGAAAGCGGTGTCGCATTTTGAACAAGCTGTTCGAAAGCGGCTTTGCCGTGTTCTCTTATATAGCTGTCTGGGTCTTCACCGTCGGGCAAGAATAGAAACTTGAGTGTGTTACCGGTTTTCAGGTACTCAAGGGCATTTTCTAGTGCGCGCCACGCGGCTTCTTTACCTGCTCTGTCACCATCGTAACAACAAACCACTGTGCTGGTTTGGCGGAACAGCATTTGAACGTGGTCACCGGTTGTCGATGTGCCCAGTGATGCTACTGAGTAATCAACACCATATTGCGCTAATGCCACGACATCCATGTAACCTTCAACCACAAGTATTTGCGGCGGTTCACGGTAGGCTTGCAGCACTTCATAAAGGCCGTAAAGCTCTTTACCTTTATGGAAGATAGGCGTTTCTGGTGAGTTGAGGTATTTTGGTGTACCGTCTTCTAATACACGACCACCAAAACCAATCACACGTCCACGACGATCGCGAATCGGGAACATTACGCGTCCACGGAATCGGTCGTATCGGTTACCTTTATCGTTCTCAATTAACATGCCGCCAGTTACGAGCATGTCTTGGGCTTCTTTCTGTTGGCCAAAGTTCTTACGAACTAAGTCCCACTCATCGGCCACATAACCAATGCCAAACTTCTGGACGATCTCGCCCGAAAGGCCACGATTCTTTAGGTAATCAATCGCAGGTTTGTTGGCTGATATTTTCAGTTGAGAGCGGTAAAAATTACTGATGCCGCCCATCAAATCGTAGAGGTTACGTTTTTGTTCGCTGTTGGCTCTTGGTGCTGTTGATATCTCGCCGCTACGTTGCTCTCTAGGAACATCGAGGCCTAAGAAAGAGGCTAGCTCTTCAATAGCTTCAACAAAATCGAGGCGTTCGAACTCCATAATGAAGTCGATAGCATTACCGTGTACGCCACAACCAAAGCAGTGATAAAACTGTTTTTCTTGGCTTACGCTAAAAGAAGGGGTCTTTTCGTTGTGGAATGGGCAACAAGCACCATAGTTTTTGCCTTTTTTCTTAAGTTTCACGCGTGCGTCCACAATGTCGACAATGTCGAGACGCGCTAGGAGATCATCGATGAAACTACGCGGGATGTGTCCTGCCATAAAACCTTAGAAAAATGCACTAACTGAGAGTGTGGATAATAATAGTTTGAATAGGTTACAGATACAAACAAGCCGTGCGTTCCGAAGGATTGCACGGCTTGTTGCAATTTGATTTGGGATTAAGCGAGTTTAGAACGAACTAAACCACTAACTTTACCCATATCTGCACGCCCTTGAATTTGTGGTTTCAAGATAGCCATTACTTTACCCATGTCTTGCATGCCCGCTGGTTGAGCTTCGGCGATTGCGCTATCAAGTAGTGCAATAACTTCTTCATCACTTAGCGGTTGAGGCATAAAGCCTTCAAGTACCGTAATTTCTGCTTTTTCCACGTCAGCAAGATCTTGACGATTTGCTGATTCATATTGAGCAACAGAATCGCGACGTTGCTTAACCATTTTAACTAATACAGCAAGAATGTCGTCGTCGTTCAGAGTGATCCGTTCGTCAACTTCACGTTGCTTAATTGCTGAAAGAGCTAAGCGGATAGTGCCAAGGCGCGGTTTGTCCTTGGCTTTCATCGCTAATTTTTGCTCTTCTTTGAGTTGTTCAATAAGAGCCATAACTCAGTCCTTATGGATTAAGTTATTAGTACAGGCGAACGCGACGTGCGTTTTCGCGAGCTAGCTTCTTAGCGTGACGCTTTTGAGCTGCTGCTTTAGCGCGTTTGCGAACTGTAGTTGGCTTTTCGTAGTGCTCGCGACGGCGAACTTCAGAAAGGATACCTGCTTTTTCACAAGAGCGCTTGAAACGACGTAGTGCAACGTCGAACGGTTCGTTTTCACGTACTTTAACTATTGGCATATGCCTTTCACCTCAGGGGTTATTCATTATCGCTGGCTACTCAGTACCAAATCAGAGAAGTTACCCATCGAGCTAACTCTCTATTCGCGTTTGGCCATTAACCAGCTTGATCAAAAATGGTGCGGAATTTTAATCCGATCACAGTGGCTTTGTAAAGCACTTTGTCGATTATAGTCTGTACAATATTTGTTTGAAGAGCTTAGGCAGGGTAATATTGCGCTAATTTCCCATTTTAGACGAAAGCGTGCCGAGAAAATTATGCGCATTATTGGTATTGAAACCTCTTGTGATGAAACAGGAATCGCGATTTATGATGATGAGCAAGGGCTGCTTTCTCATCAATTATATAGCCAAGTAAAGCTGCACGCCGATTACGGTGGTGTGGTACCTGAGCTAGCTTCACGTGACCACGTGAAAAAAACAATTCCTCTTATTAAAGCGGCATTAGCAGAAGCGAACCTAACGTCGAAAGACATTGATGGTGTGGCTTACACGGCTGGCCCTGGTTTAGTGGGTGCACTGCTGGTTGGTGCAACGATTGGTCGCAGTATTGCTTATGCGTGGGGAGTGCCTGCAGTGCCTGTTCACCATATGGAAGGTCACCTTCTTGCGCCAATGCTAGAAGATAACCCACCACCATTCCCATTTGTGGCTCTGCTGGTTTCTGGCGGCCATACCATGATGGTAGAAGTGAAAGGTATTGGTGAATACCGAATCCTTGGTGAATCGATTGATGATGCAGCGGGTGAAGCGTTTGATAAAACCGCGAAACTGATGGGCTTAGATTACCCTGGTGGTCCACTGTTATCTCGTTTGGCGGAAAAAGGCACTCCGGGTCGTTTTAAGTTCCCGCGTCCAATGACCGATCGTCCGGGTTTAGATATGAGCTTTTCTGGTCTGAAGACGTTCGCAGCGAATACCATTCGTGATAACGATAATGATGACCAAACTCGTGCTGATATTGCTTACGCGTTTCAAGAAGCCGTTTGTGCAACCTTAGTAATCAAGTGCAAGCGTGCCTTGGTTGAAACGGGCATGAAACGTATAGTTATTGCTGGCGGTGTAAGTGCCAACAAACAACTGCGCGTTGAGCTTGAGGCGCTTGCTAAGAAAGTCGGTGGTGAGGTGTACTACCCACGCACTGAGTTCTGTACAGATAACGGTGCGATGATCGCTTATGCGGGCATGCAGCGCCTAAAGAATGGCGAAACGGCTGATTTGTCTGTTCATGCCACACCGCGTTGGCCTATTGACCAGCTAGAGCCAATTGCGTAATTGACTATAGTGTTTCGATAAACGGTCGCCTTGTGCGGCCGTTTTTATATCCTAGCTTACCGACTGTATGTCGATAAATAATTGCTGATAGAGATTAGGGAAGAAAATGAACAAGTTCACAGTAGACAATCAATCGATGGCGTACCTAGATGAAGGTCAAGGCCCTGTTGTTGTACTCGGCCACAGTTATCTTTGGGATAGTGCAATGTGGAAGCCGCAGATCGAAGCGTTAAAAACTCAGTATCGCTGTATTGTTCCAGAGCTTTGGTCTCATGGTGAATCTCAAGCAGCACCCACTTCGATGCGTAACTTGAAAGATTACGCTCAGCACGTTTTGGCTCTGCTTGATCATTTAGAGATCGAAGAATTCTCAGTGGTTGGCTTATCGGTTGGCGGTATGTGGGGAACGGAGCTTGCCGAATTAGCACCTGCGCGAATTCAGTCATTGGTATTAATGGATACCTTTGTGGGTTTAGAGCCAGAAGTTGCGCACGCTAAATACTTCCACATGTTAGACACCATCACTCAAACTAAGATGGTTCCTCAACCAATTGTTGAAGCGGTTGTTCCACTGTTCTTTGCTAATGATGCTCAAACCAACACGCCAGCTTTAGTTGAAGGTTTTACTCAGCAGTTATCAGCTCTTGAGGGCGACAACGCTGAAGAAGTGGCACGAATTGGTCGAATGGTGTTTGGACGTCGCGATATGATTGAATCGGTAGAGAACTTTGCATTGCCAGTTTTGATTGCCGTTGGACAAGAAGATAAGCCACGTCCAGCATTGGAATCTTACTTAATGCACGATTGCATTACAGGCAGTGAGTTAGTGGTGATTCCTGGGGCGGGTCATATTAGTTCGCTAGAGCAGCCAGAGTTTGTTAACGCTATGCTGAAGACGTTTTTAGATAAACATCTGCTGTAAGCTCTAAAATACTGAGTATGATTGATCGACTCATACTTACGTCGCTTTAAACGTATCTCGGTTTTAAAATGGTTCGGCTTAGACATGACAGTTTAAGCCGATTTTTTTTGCCCGAGTTTTGGTTCGCTGCCATCGAGTAGGCGGCGGATATTCTGGTGGTGACGTAACACGATCAAACAGCACAGCATGGCTACTGGCAATGTGTATTGAGGTTTGACTAACCAAGCGTAGAAAGGGGCAAGTAGCACAGTAACCAGTGCCGCTAAAGAAGAGTAACGAAACAAAAACGCGACCACTAACCAAGTCGCCATGATCATTCCGGTTAGATCGAATCCTATTGGGGCGATAGCGCCAAGTGCGGTTGCCACGCCTTTACCACCTTTGAAGTGGAAGAAGATCGGATACATATGGCCAAGACACGCCGCAATTGCCACAACCCCAAGAATGATTGGGTCGATCTTGAGGTAGTAGCCAAGCCAGACAGGGATAGTGCCTTTCAGCATGTCACACAAAAGGACGGCAGCTGCTGCGCCTTTACCGCCAACACGCAGGACATTGGTTGCTCCTGGGTTGTTAGAACCTACTGTTCGAGGATCTGGGAGCCTCAAAACTCGGCATATCAAGACCGCACTAGAGATTGAACCTAGCAAATAGGCTGCAATGATCATGATTAGTGCCAATGGGGTCATGTCTTTCCTTAAACGGTTATAAGCCTAACGATGGGAAAATAATGCTCAATCCAAGAGTAATTGATATCATATCTCGAATTACGCAAATAATACGTTTTTTTCCCCTATATGGGTATCCGACCTCTAAAAGGACAAGTCATGGCACTGGATAAAGTTTTCATTGAACAGCTAGAAGTAATTACAACGATCGGTGTTTACGATTGGGAACAAGAGATTAAACAAAAACTTGTGCTTGATATTGAAATGGCTCATGACAACCGCCCAGCAGGTAAGAGTGATGATGTGGTTGATGCTTTGGACTACTCGACTGTGAGTACTGCCGTGCTTGAGCACATTGCGAATGGCCGATTTCTATTGGTTGAACGTGTCGCAGAAGAAGTCGCTGAATTGATCATGACTCAATTCTCTGTGCCGTGGATTAAAATCCGCTTAGCGAAACCTGGCGCAGTGCCACAAGCAAAAGCCGTTGGCGTGATCATCGAACGAGGTCAAGCATGACAGTAGCCTATGTTGGTGTTGGCACGAACATAGACCGCGATAAGCATGCAAGGGTGGCATGGACAGAGCTTCAATCGTTAGGGACTAACCTTAAATGCTCTAAAATCTATCACTGTGAGCCCGTGGGTTTTAATAGCCATCCGTTTTATAACTTTGTGATAGAGCTCGACACGTCACTCTCATTGACTGAATTTTCACAGCAGCTGCGTAAAATTGAGTTTAAATGGGGTCGCTCTCAAGATGCGCACAAACTACAAGATCGAAAGCTCGATCTTGATATTGTGCTGTTTGGAGAGGAGGTTTCTGAGCGTGAACCAGAATTACCACGCAGTGATATCTACAAATATCCTTTTGTAACACAACCGCTTTATGATCTTTGTCCTGCGAGAGTGATCCCGCAAGACGGAAGAACCGTCAGTGAAATATGGCAGAAGATGCAGCAATTAGACTCGCTCTCTGTCGTAGATATAAAACTATAATTTTTAAGGTAAGTAATGAGTTATTTTGAAGCGTTTATATTGGCGTTGGTGCAAGGCTTTACAGAGTTTTTACCTATTTCCAGTTCTGCACACCTAATCCTTCCTTCTGCTGTTTTAGGCTGGGAAGATCAAGGTTTGGCCTTTGATGTCGCTGTCCACGTTGGTACTTTGGCAGCTGTTGTTATCTATTTTCGTAAAGAAGTGGTCTCTCTGTTGAGCGCATTCTTTGGTTCAGTGTTTAAAGGCGATCGCAGTAAAGAAGCGAAGTTAGCGTGGATGATCATTCTCGCGACGATTCCTGCGTGTATCTTTGGCTTGTTGATGAAAGATATTGTTGAGCTTTACTTACGCAGTGCGTGGGTGATCGCGACGACAACGATTATCTTTGGTCTATTGCTATGGTGGGTGGACAAGAACTCAAGCCTGCGCGACGACGAATACCAAGCGGGTTGGAAAAAGGCGCTGTTTATTGGTCTTGCTCAAGCAATGGCGATCATTCCGGGCACGTCTCGTTCTGGCGCAACCATTACCGCGGCGCTTTACCTTGGTTTCACTCGTGAAGCGGCAGCTCGATTCTCTTTCTTGATGTCTATCCCAATCATCACTCTGGCGGGTGGTTATTTAGGCCTTAAGTTGGTGACTAGCGGTGACCCAATCCATGTTGGCACTTTGCTAACGGGCGTGGCGGTGTCTTTCATCAGTGCTTACATCTGTATCCACTTCTTCTTGAAGCTTATCTCTCGTATGGGCATGACACCGTTCGTTATCTACCGCCTGATTCTAGGTTGTGGTCTGTTTGCTTTCTTGATGATGCAGTAACAGACACAGACACAGACACAGGCAACGGTCTCGCTGTAAGAATTGAAACAAAAGGCCCGCTTAACTACGGGCTTTTTATACGTTTTAGGTAGAGCGGCGACGATTAACTGCTAGCGAGTTCTGATAGGGCGTTTTCAATTGCGATGGCTCTGCGTTTCTCTTGTTCTTCTCGAATATCTTTACCTTTAAAGCCATCGGCAATAATCGCCTTAACTTCGACTTGCAGCGCCGCTTGGTAAGCCACTTCAAAACGCGCTTTTTGAGGATAAGGTTGATCTTCTAATCCTTTTCGGCCTGCGTGATCGGCTTGGCAGCAAAGCAGTATATCGTCGAGCCTATCTGGCTTACGCCAAACATCAAACTTGTTGAGAACCTTGAGAAAGGTGGTTGGTTTGAGCTCGCCTGCGCGGTGGATATTAGAATGTTGCTCGCACACTAACAACGCAAGGTCTCTGAACTCATTGGGCACTCTCACTCGCTCACACAGTTTCTTGATTATCTTAACACCTGTGTGGCAGTGCATTTTATGGCTTGGCCATTCAGCTTGTGGTGTGACGCCTTTACCTAAGTCATGCACTTGAGCTGCAAAGCGTACCGGTAGCGATGGGCTTAATAGTGCGGCTTGCTGAGCAACCATCAGAGTGTGAATACCCGTGTCGATTTCAGGGTGCCATTTTTCAGGTTGAGGGACGCCAAATAGAGCGTCAATCTCAGGTAATACGACTGCCAATGCACCACACTCTTTCAATACAGAGAGGAACACTTCAGGGTGCGGTGTACTAAGAGACTTATGCCACTCTTGCCAAACTCGCTCTGCAGTAAGGTGTGCCAGCTCACCAGATTGGACGATCTCACTCATCATATCCATGGTTTCAGGTGCAACCGTGAAGTTAAGATGGTGAAGCTTGGCGGCGAAGCGAGCCACACGCAGTACACGAAGAGGGTCTTCAACAAAAGCGTCTGAAACGTGTCTTAAGATACGATCCGAGAGATCTTTCTGGCCATGATAAGGATCGTGAAGTTGGCCTTTATCATCTTGAGCTATAGAGTTGATGGTCAGATCTCGACGCATCAGGTCTTCTTCCAAACTCACGTCTGGCGCGAAGTAACATTCGAAGCCTGTGTAACCAGAGCCTGATTTTCTCTCAGTGCGAGCCAGTGCGTGCTCTTCTTTGGTTTTTGGGTGCAAGAATACCGGGAAATCTTTTCCCACAGCAGTAAAGCCAAGGTTTTCCATCTCTTGAGGGGTACTCCCTACCACGACCCAATCTCTATCATAACTATCAATATTGAGCAGCTTATCGCGCACTGCTCCACCGACTAGATAGCGTTGTAGCCCGTTGTCTTTTGGTAGGCTATCGTAAATTTGCAACTTATCACCTCGAAATGTTTTATCACTGCTGGACTTTACTGCAAGCAATGGTACTTTCCATTAATCGTAATTATAGGGCAGCACATGTATAAGGAATATTTTGGCTTCGTTGAGATGCCATTTTCGATTGTACCAAATTCTCGCTACTTGTTTTTGAGTCAGCGCCATCAAGAAGCGATGCAGAACCTACAAGCCGGTTTAGGCGAGGGTGGGGGCTTTGCGATGCTTACTGGTGAGGTTGGTACAGGGAAAACAACGGTCGCTAAGGCGATGTTGTCTTCATTGGATAGTCATACTCAGGCTGGCCTTATACTTAACCCTACGTTTTCAAATACGGATTTACTAGAAGCTATCTGCGATGAGTTTGAGGTCGAGTACCCAGAACAAGCATCGTTGAAACAGCTCAGTCAGGCTATTCATTATTTTCTACTTGATAGCCATGCCGAAGGCATTCAAACCCTATTGGTGATCGATGAAGCCCAACACCTCGCTGCCGATGTGTTGGAGCAGTTACGCCTTCTAACAAACTTGGAAACCGACAATCGTAAGCTGTTAAAAGTACTGTTGGTCGGCCAGCCGGAATTACAACAGCACTTACAAACCACGCAGCTACGTCAGCTAGCACAGCGCATTACTGGTCGTTATCACTTACTGCCTCTTAATACCGAAGAAACGGGCAAGTACATCGCGTTTCGTTTGGAGACGGCGGGTGGCGAGCAGATGTTGTTTTCGAACCGTTCTATCAAGCTGATTGCTCAATATACGCATGGTATTCCAAGGCTCATTAACTTGGTGTGTGATAAAGCACTGCAGTTGGCTTTTCATGACGGTGAGCAGCTACCGAGCAATGAAACGGTTAACCGAGCGTGTCAGCAGGTTATGTCCTTTCAGGCCGATGTGTATCACGTCGAGAAAGCTCTAACTTCTCGTGTCGCGCCTAAGTTATTCCAATACGCAGGGATTGCGACGTTAAGCGTTGGTCTTGCAATAGCGACCTTTAACTTCGCTCCAAGCTATATCAATGCTTGGTTGCCTACGGATGCATCAAATGGAGCAAAGACGGAAGTGTCTGCACAGGCTCAGCGCTCTTTGGTGGCGAATGAACCTCAGTTGGTTGCTGAGCCAAAACCTTCCAAGTTTGCTTTGCCACAAGATATTCAACAGCACTTGATGCAGGGAACCAATCGTTCTCTCGCTATCAAGGACTTGTATACGCTCTGGGGGTATCAGTCTTCACTGCGTGATGGCTTGTGCTTAAGTGAGCCGCAAAGTGTCTTTGTGTGCGAGCAACAACAGTCAAATTTGGATACATTGTTAGAGCTTGGCGTACCCGTGGTCCTTAATCTGGATATCGATCAAGAACCAGTGTTTGCTGTGCTTTATGGCGTGTCTAAGGATTCTGTCGAGTTGCTGGTTAATGAAAAGCTGTTGGTGATGCCGAAGCAATCCTTAGAGCAAATCTGGCAAGGCGATTACGTCGCTATTTGGAAGCAGCCGCTGCGAGAGACCCTTAAAGAGGGCTATCAAGGTGAAGCGGTTGCTTTGCTTGATCTACTGCTTTCTGAAGTATTAGGAGAGGTTGTTTCCGGTAGTGATGTATTTGATTATGAGTTAAAAATGAAAATCGAAGCATTTCAAACGTGGCAAGGTATGTCTGTTGATGGCATTGCAGGTAAGCGCACCTTAGCAAGATTGCAGAGATTAGCTCAACTCGATTCGCCTAAGCTGATGTCACTAGAAGGGGGCGAAAGCTAATGTCACGTATTATGCACGAACTTAAACAGCCGTCTCACAAGCCATCTTCTATTAATCAGCACTCTCTTAGCAAACCAAGCTTCAAAGGCTACCAGAATCATCATGTTCCTAATTCTGCAAAAGGGATGAGCAACAAGCGAGGTTCATCGTTAGCGATGGGGCTACTCTTAATCTTGGTTCCTTCTTTGTTGGTGGGTGGCGTCTTGGCTTATCAATCGTATATCCAACAACAAGAAGCCGTGAACCAAGCTGCCAATGTCGCTCTGCCAGAATTTAAAACTGAATCAGACATTGAGCCTGAAATTGCGGATGCTGATATAGCAAGCATGGATGCCGTGTCTGAGGAAGAAGATGCCTTGTTCACCGTTCGCCCTGCACCGGCGAGCCAACCGTTGAAAGCATTGCCACGCCAAGAGATGTATGCACAGATTGATTCTGGCGCTAATCGTGCAAACACCGCTGGTGGCTCAGCAGTGATCTTCGCTAATGCTGATAACAACACTCAAATGACAGCCAGTTCTGAATCGTCATCCGTTCAGCCAGGCGCGAGTGATGAAACGACTGCTCTGCAATCAAGCACTGATCAGCAATCAAATAGTGACTTACAATCGGACAGTGATCTGCTGCAAGGGCTAGACCTCAGTGAGTTGCCACCTGATTTGGCATTGAAGCTTGAATCCATTATGGGGGAGCAACAAAGCACTCCTGAGCCGATGGACTCTAGACCCGCAGGGCAAAGAGGCTCTCAGGTTATTGAGTTGGAAACGCACACCAATAGCTTATCAGGCGTCCTTCCTAAGTTAGACCTACAAACCCATATGTACTCGAGCAGCGAAACCAAACGTTGGGTAAAAGTGAACGGCCAAGAAGTGGCGCAAGGAGATTGGATTGGACAAGACATTCAATTACTAGAGATTAAGCCACAATCAGTGATCATAGAGTTCAATCAACAGAAGATAGAAATCCCGGCTCTGTACGAGTGGAAAGGTTAGCGATTTCTATACGTATTTAGATAACAGACAAATAAAAAGGAGCACCTCGGTGCTCCTTTTTGATATTCGATACTGAATTTACTGTACCTGATACAAGCGTTAAGTCTACGCCCAACCGTTTGGTGATTTTCTGCGACGAGGCATGATGTGTGGCAGAACAAGGCCTAGAAGTAGACCAATACCCGCAACACCACCACCGTACATGAAGTACTTCAATAGTAGGTCGTCTTTTTGAGTGTCTAGCTTAGCGCGCAGTTCACGGTTCTCTGTTTGAGAACTCGTTAGCTGTTGGCTAATTTCACTGTAGTTCTGTTCTAGTTCAGCAATCTGCTTGTTACGAGAATCTAGAGAGCTTGCTAGGCCAGCTTTTTCGCTGTCAGCACTCTGACGAGCATTCGCTAGCTTGCCTTTAACTTCCGTCAGCTCTTTCTCTAGCTTAGGCATACGCAGTGCCATGCTTTCTTGAGTGCTTACAAACTTGCTTTCAACCCAACCTTTACGGCCACGGTTGTCTTGAATTTGGGTGTAACCCGTACTCTTGTTAGTTTGTAGGAATGTAATCTTTTCACCAGCATCAACACTACCGATGATACGGAATGTGTTGTTTGGGCCAGAATGCATATAAGTAAATAGTTTGTCAGCAATATAACGGTCTTGTGCAAAGGCAGCTGGAGCCGCAAGCATTGCGAACAAAACTAAGCTAATCAGTTTTTTCACAGTAAATCCCTTAACGATTCAAATTGGGTAGGCGTATGAGTCAGCCTCAATCAGCAAATAATATTTAGTTTCTTTATGCGGTGCAACAAAGAAGGGAGGCAAAGCCTCCCTTTCTGTGCGTTTGAGTCAATAATGACATGGCATTTACATATCGTTACTGAAGCTCACACTGTTCTGACGCTAGTATTCACTAACGCAGTCGCGATTACATAGTAAACGCAGCTTGAATTCCGTAGAAGAACACAACAGCAAGTAGAGCACCTGCAGGTAGTGTCACAATCCAAGAAGCCACGATATTACGTACAACGCCTAAGTTTAGTGCTGCGATACCACGAGCAAAACCAACACCTAAAACAGCACCAACGAGTGTTTGTGTAGTAGAGATTGGAAGGCCAGTACCTGAAGCTAGTACAACCGTACATGCAGTTGCAAGTTGTGCAGCAAAGCCACGGCTTGGTGTTAGTTCTGTAATACCAGTACCAACGGTTGCCATTACTTTATGACCCATTGTTGCAAGACCAACAACGATACCGAATCCACCTAGAGGAAGAATCCACCATGCGATAGTACTCTTACCTGTGATTTCACCCATGTGCTCAACGGTTGATACAACAGCAGACAGTGGACCAATCGCGTTCGCAACGTCGTTTGAACCGTGTGCAAATGCCATCGCACAAGCTGTGATAACCATGAGTACAGAGAAGATGCCTTCAACACCTGCAAAGCCGTGGTCTTCTTCGCGGTTAGCGAATTTCTTCTGGATGTATAGGTAACCGCCGATCATTACAAGCGCAGAAACGCCAGCAGCCCAAACCCATGCTTCAGTGTTGCTTAGGTGAAGACCAACGTGCTTAAGGCCTTTCTTGATGGTTACAAGTGCAATTACCATTGTTGTAATGAACATGTATACCGGTACAAAGCGTTTCGCGTTAAATAGCGGGTTCTCTGTATCAAAAATCAGTCGTTGAGCACTTACAAATATGACGTAAGCGAAGAAACCGGAAATAACTGGTGTGATAATCCAACTGCCCACAATGCCTTGAACGCTGTTCCAGTCTACCGCTTCAGTACCTACAGACACACAAGCGAAGCCGATGATTGCACCGATGATTGAGTGAGTCGTAGAAACCGGCCAGCCCATGTAAGAAGCGAGAAGTAGCCATGTACCCGCAGCAAGAAGTGCTGACATCATGCCGTACACAAGTACATCTGGTTGATGAGCGAATAGAGACGTTTCGATAACACCTTTACGGATCGTGTCTGTTACTTCGCCGCCCGCAAGGTAAGCACCTGCGAATTCAAAGATCATTGCGATAATGATCGCTTGTTTAACGGTTAAAGCTTTAGAGCCTACTGAGGTGCCCATTGCGTTCGCAACGTCATTTGCACCAATACCAATAGCCATCAAGAAACCGAAAGCTGCTGCAACAATAATCAGGACAGTGCCGTAGTTAGCAAGGATATCCATCGTAATACCTAGTTGTTTGATAACAAGCGGAACAAATTTAGACGCAAAAAACCGCTCAGCGAGAGGAATACTCAGCGCATAAGTGGTTTGTTCAAAAAATGCTCTTCGTTATATGGTTAACGTATGATTTAAGATCGAGAAAGCATTACTTCAAGACGAGCGCCTACACGCTGTGCTTGATCTGCAATACCACCAACCCATTCAAGAATTTTGTATAAGAACATGATATCAACTGGATTCAGATCGCCTTCAATTGCCATTAGTTGTTGGCGTAGTTCGATCTGCATCGCATCCGTGTCATCTTCAATTACATCTAATTGATGAATCATTTCGGCAACGAGTGTTACTTCACGGCCTTTAAAGCCAGTCTCAAGTAATTCGTCTAATTCATTGATTACGTTTTGTGCTTGGTTCGCTGCATCTAGACAACGTTTAACGTAAGCGATGAAGTTTTCTTGCATAGGAGCAGGAATGACAAGTTGACGACCATATACACGGCCAGCAATGTCTTTCGCTAGGTTTGCGAGTTTGTCTTGTTGCGTTAATAGCTCCAACATATCGGTGCGATCAACTGGCATAAACAAACCACGAGGAAGTTTAAGGCGAATTTCACGTTTTAGTACGTCAGCTTCTTTCTCAAGGTGAGAAATTTGAGCTCGAATTTCTGATGCTTTTTCCCAGTCACCTTTTGAAGAAACTTCAAAGAAATTAACTAGGTGAGAACAACATTCGTTCACGCATACTACGTGACGCTGCAAAGGTTTAATTGGGGACTTTGCAAATAACCCCATAATTGTATTTACTGGCATGGTCATCCAACCTAATAAATAATAACCTTAAAACAACATACACCATATTCATGGTGAAATGTTAAGCGATGGCTACAAAGTCGCGCATGTTAACCTAATCAATCTCTCATTAAAACTGTTTTAGATCATCATAAGGGCGATATTTCTAACTTGCCGACTTTTCAAATTGGCAATATCCTGTCCCTATCTTCACAGAAAGGTATAACTATGGAAACCGAGATAGAACTGAAGTTTTTTGTTTCTCCTGAATTTTCAGAGACTTTACGCAATAAAATTGCTGAAACTAAAGTACTTCAGCACAGTTGTCGTGAGCTAGGTAACATCTACTTTGACACCGCTGACAACTGGCTACGTAAGCACGATACAGGCTTACGCATTCGACGCTTTGATGACGTATTTGTACAAACCGTAAAGACTGCTGGTCGTGTGGTTGCTGGCCTGCATCAAAGGCCTGAATACAATGCAGAACACGACAGCAACGAACCTAAGCTAGCCCTGCACCCAGAGGATATCTGGCCAACAGGTAAAGACATCGAAACGTTGCAAGCTGAGCTGACTCCTCTGTTCTCTACCAACTTCACGCGTGAGCAGTGGTTGATTGGTATGCCTGATGGTAGCCAAGTCGAGGTCGCATTCGATCAAGGCTTTGTTGAATCAGGCGACCTGCAAGAACCGATTTGCGAAGTCGAATTGGAACTTAAATCCGGTCAAACGGATGCGCTATTTACATTGTCTCGCCAATTCTGCGAACAAGGTGGCATGCGTTTGGGTAACCTAAGTAAAGCAGCTAAGGGTTACCGTCTTGCTCAAGGTTATCAAGGAGATGAAGTTACTCCTTTGACCTTAGTTGATACTGACAAAAGTGATACCGTTGAATCGTGTTTTATTCAATCTTTAGAGCATGCTCTCGCTCATTGGCATTATCACGAGCAGATTTTCACAGAGCGTCAATCGATTGAAGCTTTGCATGAGATCAGTCACTCGCTGAGTTTTATTCGCCAAACTTTCACTATCTATGGCGGCATTGTCCCTAGACGAGCAAGTGCGATTTTACGTCAAGAGTTGAAGTGGCTTGAGCAAGAGCTCGACTGGCTGAAAAGCTATGATCACTTCGAAGACTTGCTGGAAGATAAAGGCCATGTACTACGTAAACTCGATGCGCGTAAGTTCTTAGTCGCTGAGCTTAAAGAGATGCAAGAGCAACTGCCAGATCGTGAAGATCTGCTTACCTTGCTGAGTTCTGCTCGATACACTGGGTTATTATTAGATCTGAGCCGTTGGATCTTGTCTCGTGGCTGGCAACCTTTCTTAGATGAAAAAGCACGTGAGCAAATGGCTCGTGGTATCGAATGGTTTTCCGTGCAGCAACTCGATCGCACATGGGCCGATTTGATGGAAGCTTTCCCGCCAGAGCGAGTGATGACTAGCCAAGCGTATATTGATCAGCAATACCGTTTGATGCGTAATCTGTATTCTGGCGTTGGTTTCGCGAGTTTGTATGATGACGATGAACGAAACAGCTTCCGCTTGCCATGGGCCGATATGGTGCAAGGCATTGATGACTTGCTGGCACTTAAAACGTTAGAGCCTTTGACTGAGAAATTGGAAGGCGATGAGAAGCTTCAGCTAGAGCGTTGGTTGGCTCGCCAAGAAGTGTCTATTCTGCATGCGATGGAACAGACACGCCAAATCAGTGTTGAGGTTGAGCCATACTGGCAAGACTAAACTCGATACCTGTATCAATAGAAGTATGAATTTGAAAATAGGGCTCCGGCCCTATTTTTTTGTTTGTTGCTCAAGTTTTTCGAGTCGCTCTAAGATTTTCTGTTGCTGCTCGATGATCTTCTCAAGGTGTTTCTCTTTGTTTTCCGCTCGTTGATTCTCATGATGAGTTGGGGAGGTGATCAAAGAAGTAATCAAGCCTGAAATCATACCAAACACACCGACACCACAGATGATCACCATTGAAGCCACTAACTGACCGGAAGTTGTCACTGGGTAATGGTCGCCATAACCCATAGTACTGATGGTCACAAACGCCCACCATAAAGCATCATGACCTGTAGTGATGTTGGCGTTCGGATCTTTGTGTTCCAATAGCAGGATCGTGCCAGCACCGATAGTCAGTAAGATCACCAAAAGCAGAATGATGGAAGCGAAAGTGGTCTCTTTCCTATTACGAAATAACTCTCTGAAAATACGTTTACTTGAACGCAGAACTAAGATGACTCGCAGAATTTGAAAAATACGGGCGAAACGAAGAGGCTCGATCATTGGGATACTTGCTAAGAAATCGATCCAGTGTACTTTTAGAAATTCTTTTTTGTTTTGTGATCTAAATAGATCAATTGTGAGCTGAAAAAGAAAAACACTACAGATTATAAAATCGAGGCCGATAAGGACTTGTTTCGATTCTTTATCGATCGGTACGAACAATAAGCCTGAGATCACAAATAACGCTAAGAAAGAGAGAATCAGTGACAATAAGCTCATCGGCTTGGTGGCGTCTTTGGTATTATTCAACATTCATACGAGGCTCAAAATAAATCGCGAACTTTGACTGACATAGCCACCTCGCGGATATAGAAGCCATCAATATATAAGAATTAATGGAGAACTGACAATGACTAAACTGTCATTCAAGCCGTGGGAAAGGATAATCTCTGACGTTCGTCTCGTTCCAAAAATGGTCATGCTGATGATATTCAGCACTATCTTGATCATTTCGAAGCAGCTTTGGGACGCAAGTACGTTTTACGATTCATTGCTTGCTGTAACCAACAATGCGCAAGTGGCACAGCAGCATTACGAGACTTACCTAGTTCAAGTGGCTTGGCAAACAGCCTTGATGATCATTGTGTTTGTGGTTCTTCTGTTAGCAGCGGCGCGCGTTATGCTGCGTCAGACTCAATACCTTAATGACGCCATTAAAACCATGGCAGATAAGAACTTATCAGTGCCGATTCAAATGGACTGTAAAGATGAATACGGCGATGTGGCACGCGAACTTGAAAAAACTCGCGTCCAACTGAACGACATGATCAAAACTCAGGTGGCCTCTTCTGATGAGCTGTTTGCTCTGACGGAAGTGATGACCATCAGCATGTCTGAAACCAAAGAGTCAGCTCAAGAAGAGTTCAACGAGATCGATCAACTGGCAACAGCAATGAGTGAGATGACGTCGACGGTGCAAACTGTCGCTGAGCATGCACAAAGCGCTTCGTCATTGACTGAACAGGCATCAGGCCAAGCTCTTACTGGTCAGAAGTTCGTTCAAGGATCAGTGTCTAAGATGAGTGAGCTATCTTCAGATATCGCAGCATCTGCAGCAGCGGTAAACCAAGTAGAAGAACGCGTTGACTCAATTGGCAGTGTGGTTGGTACTATCCAAGGCATTTCAGAACAGACAAACCTACTAGCATTGAACGCTGCAATTGAAGCGGCACGTGCCGGTGAAGCGGGTCGTGGTTTTGCGGTTGTTGCTGATGAGGTTCGTAACCTTGCACAGCGCACTCAGCAAGCGACGGTAGAGATTCAAGACATGATCAGTCATCTACAAAGCAGCGCTAACTCTGCGGTAGAACTGATGGAGAAGAGTGTTGTTGAAGCGGCTGAAGGTGTTGATCTGGTGACTAACGCGGGAAGTGAGCTTGACGGCATTGTAAGCCAAGTCAATCAAATCAATGATATGAACTTCCAGATCGCGACCGCTGCAGGCCAACAGAGCAGTGTTGCTGAAGAGATGAGCGTCAACCTGACCAATGTACGCGAGCTTGTTGAAGCTTCAGTTGTGGTGGTTGGTGAACTGCTCGAGACCTCTCAGCTTATGGAAAGTAACGCGCAAGAACTCGACGGTAAGATTAAGCAATTTAAGGTTTAGTCCTCAGCACCCAATCTTCATCCGTCAAAGGCTAATTCCCAGAGACTGTTTCTCGGTTGTAAGCTCAACCAGATAAGTTAATCGATAAAACGCCCACATTGCTAATGTGGGCGTTTTTTATTGGCGTAACTTTGGTATAACTTATCTTTAGTTATGAAAACTCGTTATTGAAGAACTGAATCGATAAACCGATTGTTCGGCGCGCAGCTTATACAAGGAAGAAACATGCCATTGCCTTCTCAACTCATCACTCACTCCCAGTCTGCTTTTGAGCAATTATTAGAGCATCAAAGTGAAGCCATCAATACTTGGTCTGAGCCACTGACTGAAGATCTTAAACGTGTACTCGGTTTAAGCTGTTTTATTGGTGATTGCCTGCAGCGTGATACGGTTTTATGTGGTGACTTACCTAATATGTTGGCATGCGAAGAACGCGCTGAAGGATACCGAGAACGCTTGGCTGAATTACTTTCTAGTTGCACCGATGAAATGAGCGGTCAGCGCGTGCTGCGTCAATTCCGAAATCGAGAAATGACCTACATTGCTTGGCGTGATTTTATGGGTTCGTGGGAGCTAGAGCAGAGCCTAAATCATCTATCGATGTTGGCTGAGGCGATGATCTTCGAAACCTACCAATGGCAGTACGATATTTGTTGTAAAGAGTGGGGCACACCTTGTAATGAACAAGGCGAAGCACAGCCGATGTTGATCATTGGTATGGGCAAGCTAGGGGGCGGTGAGCTTAACTTCTCTTCCGATATCGATCTGATCTTCACCTACCCAGAGAATGGTGAAACCCAAGGTGCAAGACGCAGCATTGCCAATGCGCAGTTCTTTACACGTCTCGGGCAACGTATTATTAAGGCGCTTGATCAGCAAACCTTCGATGGATTCTGTTATCGAGTAGACATGCGCCTGCGTCCATTCGGTGAGAGTGGTCCACTGGTCATGAGTTACGCTGCGCTAGAAGATTACTATCAAGAACAAGGTCGCGATTGGGAACGCTACGCTATGGTCAAAGCGCGTGTGATGGGCAGTGAGATGTACCCTGAGTATCAAGAGCTTCGCCAAATGCTACGCCCGTTTGTGTTCCGCCGTTATATTGATTTTAGTGCGATTCAATCTCTGCGCCGAATGAAATCGATGATCAGCAGCGAAGTGCGTCGTCGTGGTCTCTCGAACAACATCAAGCTTGGCTCTGGTGGTATTCGTGAAGTTGAGTTTATCGCACAAGTCTTCCAATTGATTCGTGGTGGACGCGAGCCTAGCTTACGCGGTCGAGGGTTACTCGAAACCTTAAGTGCGATTGAATCCCTTCATCTGCTAGAGTCTGAAGAGGTGGGGCACCTACGTGAAGCTTATCTGTTTTTGCGTCGCCTTGAGAACCTGTTACAAGCCATGGCTGATAAGCAAACTCAAACCTTACCTGACGGTGAATTCGAACAACTGCAGCTTGCGGTTGCCATGCAATTTTCCGATTGGGATAGCTTGATTGTGGCAACTCGCGCCCATATGGCGAATGTACATACCGTGTTCGAAGACCTAATTGGCGTTGATGAAGATGACGCTAATCCGATCGCGAGCCACTTTAGCGAGTTGTGGGATATGGCCCATAAACCCGATGTAATTGAGCACGTGTTGGAACACGACATTGCGGTCGCGAGCCCGCCTGATGCGGCGAAAACGATCATTCAGTTTAAAGCCGATTTGGCTAAAAAGACTCTTGGCCCTCGTGGGCGGGAAGTCCTCAATCGACTGATGCCGAAAGTGTTTCAAGCGCTGTACACCGCTAAGGATGCCGAGTTTGGTTTGTCGCGAGTACTGCATCTGCTGCATAAAATCGTTACGCGTACCACTTACCTTGAACTACTAGATGAACACCCTGCCGCGTTGACTCAGCTAGTTCGCCTGTGTACGGCAAGCCCGATGATTTCGGAGCAGTTGGGTCGTTATCCAATTCTGTTAGATGAACTTATCGACCCTCAGCAACTCTACAATCCCGTGCCTTTAGAGTCTTACAAGACCGAGTTGCGTGATTATCTAGCCCGTATCCCTGAAGATGATATGGAGCAACAGATGGAAGGTCTGCGTCAGTTTAAGCAGACCTGTATATTGAGAATTGCAGCCGCGGATATTGCGGGTGCTCTACCTGTCATGAAGGTCAGTGATCACCTGACCTACTTAGCAGAAGCCATTGTGGAGGCGGGGGTCAATCAAGCTTGGTTACAAGTATCCGCCAAGTTTGGTGAACCGACCCATGTTAAAGATCGCGAAGGTCGCGGTTTTGCTGTCGTTGGTTATGGCAAAGTCGGTGGTTGGGAGCTTGGTTATAACTCCGATCTTGATATCGTGTTCATGCACGACTGCCCGGTACACATCTATACTGATGGAAAGAAAGAGATCGATGGACGCCAATTCTACTTAAGATTAGCGCAGCGTATTATTCATATTTTCTCGACCAGAACTGCTTCTGGTATTTTGTACGAAGTCGATACTCGCCTACGCCCTTCTGGTGCATCTGGTCTATTGGTGAGTCCAACCGATGCCTTTGACGAGTATCAGCACAATGACGCGTGGACATGGGAGCACCAGGCCCTCACTCGTGCTCGTATGATTTACGGTGATGACTTATTGGTATCTGCGTTTAACAAAACTAGGCATGAGGTTTTGTGCTTGCCACGAGATGAGGCAACACTCAAAAAGTCAGTTGTGGATATGCGTGAAAAAATGCGTGGCCATTTAGGCGGTAAAAAAGCCGATCGATTCATGCTTAAACAAGATGCGGGCGGTATTACTGATATTGAGTTCTTGGCGCAATACTTAGTGCTGAGATACAGCAACGAGAAACCTAAGCTTACTCGTTGGTGTGACAATGTGAGAATCTTTGAAAGCTTGTTGTCGCAAGGGATAATGGACGAGCAACAAGGTATGGCATTGACCAATGCGTACACCACATTAAGGGATGAAATCCACCACCGTAATCTACTTAACCTTGATGCGGATGTGGCGATTGAAAAGTTCGAAATGGAAAGAGAACATGTTGTTCAGGCATGGAAGCAGTGGATGGAAGCATAATTCAGTCATAGCGTAGTGAGTGCTATGTTTATCTTGATAGGCTTTTACTCATTTATCTGTAGTTTAGCCACTGTAATCAGTGTGCTAGACTCTAGCCAGATTCGATTTTTGGAGCTCAACAATGAAACCAATTCTACCTGACTACAGCCAATCAGGTGTTCTTATTGTCGGTGACGTAATGCTTGACCGTTACTGGTATGGCCCAACTGGCCGTATTTCACCAGAAGCACCAGTCCCCGTTGTGAAAGTAGAAAATAACGAAGAGCGTCCTGGTGGTGCTGCCAACGTAGCAATGAACATTGCCTCTCTTGGTGGGCATGCTCATGTTGTTGGTTTGACTGGTAAAGATGAGCCTGCTGAGGTGTTGAAAAGCACTTTAGGTGCTCTGAAGGTTAAGTGTGATTTCGTTGAGTTAGAAGACTATCCAACCATCACCAAACTACGAGTGATGAGCCGTGGTCAGCAGTTGATTCGCTTGGATTTTGAAGACAAATTCGAAAACACCAACCCAGAGCTTATTCTGTCTCGCATGGAGCAAGCCCTACCAAATGTACGTTCGGTTATCTTGTCAGATTACGCGAAAGGTGCATTAGAGCATGTACAGAGCTTCATTCAAAAAGCACGCGCAGCCAATGTTCCTGTATTCATCGATCCCAAAGGCGCGGATTTAGAGCGCTACCGTGGTGCGACATTACTTACACCAAACATGGCAGAGTTTGAGCTGGTTGCAGGTAAAGTGAAATCAGAAGAAGATCTTATCGAGAAGGGTATTGCCTTGATCGAGAAGTATGACTTTGAAGCTCTATTGGTGACTCGCAGTGAAAATGGTATGACTTTATTACGTAAAGGTCAGGCACCATTCCACTTGCCAACCCAAGCGAAAGAAGTGTACGACGTAACTGGTGCTGGTGATACGGTTATCTCAGTACTGGCTGCGTCTGTTGCAGCTGGTAAGCCATTGGATGAGGCGTGTGCATTAGCGAACGCTGCAGCTGGTGTCGTTGTTGGTAAGCTAGGTACGTCAACGTTATCCACGATAGAGCTAGCTGAAGCGATTCACGGCAGTCAAGACACAGACTACGGTGTGATCTCAGAAGCGGCACTGGTTGAAGCGGTGAAGCGTGCTCGTGCGAAAGGCGAGAAGGTAGTTATGACCAATGGCTGCTTTGATATTCTACATGCTGGTCATGTTTCTTACATGAATCACGCGGCTGAGCTGGGCGATCGTTTGATCGTTGCGGTAAATACCGATGAATCAGTGAAACGCTTGAAAGGCCCTGGTCGCCCTGTGAACCCAACTGATCGTCGTATGGCGGTATTGGCTGGCTTAGGTGCAGTTGATTGGGTTGTGCCATTCTCTGAAGATACCCCTCAACGTTTAATCTCTGAGGTACTGCCAAGCATTCTTGTGAAAGGTGGTGATTACAAGCCTGAAGAGATTGCTGGTGGTGCGGAAGTGATTGCTGCTGGTGGTGAAGTGAAAGTACTTAACTTTGAAGATGGTTGCTCTACCACTGAAATCATTAAAGCGATTAAAGGTGGTCGAGGCTAGTTTTTAGTTTTTAGTTTTTGGCGTTAAGCTTTTAGTTAGGCAGTAAATCTCGCTTTAATCGATAATAAAAATGCCGCTCAATGAGCGGCATTTTTGTAACGGTAACTTGAGTAATTAAGAGTTACTTACTTGCTACTTTTAGACCTGCGTTTACATCAACAATGTCTTGTTCGCTTAGCGTACCAACTGCTTGACGAAGCTGAAGTACACTTAGGATGTAGTTGTAACGAGCATCTGAAAGGTTTTTGTTCGCATCATATAGACGACGAGTCGAATCTAGTACGTCAACGATAGTACGAGTACCTACATCAAAACCAGCTTCTGTTGCTTCTAGAGCAGACTGAGCAGAAACTACAGACTGTTCGTAAGCGCGTAGAGCACCGATCGAAGCGCTGATGTTGTTGTTGAATGCACGTACGTCTTTTACAACGCTACGGTAAGTTGCTTCTAGATCTTCACTTGCTGCAACGTAGTTGTATTCAGCCTGTTTAGTCAATGAAGTTGTGTTACCACCCGTGTATAGAGGTACAACTAAGTTCAAACCAATGTTTAGGTTGTCTTGGTCGTAATCTTGGGTGCTGTTTGATTGATCTGAAACAGCGTAGCTACCATCTAGGGTTAAGCTTGGTAGGTGACCAGAGCTTGCTAGAGAGATGTTGTCTTTTGCTACGTCTTGAGAGATACGTGCAGCCAATAAGCTAAGGTTCTTTTGTTCTGCTTGTTCAACAAGTGCAACTGCAGACTCAGAAGATTTGCTTGCTGAGAAACGATCAGTATCTAGGATGCTTAGGTTAGAGTGTTCCTGACCTGTAATCTCACGAAGACCTTCGTAGCTATTCGTTAGGTCGTTCTCTGCAAGAACTTCATCAGCCAAAACACCATCGTACTGAGCTTGCGCATCATGTACATCGGTGATTGCTGAAAGACCTACTTCAAAACGTTGCTTAGTTTGCTCTAGTTGACGAGCAACCGCTGCTTTCTCTGCACGAACAAATTCTAGGTTATCTTGAGCGCGAAGCACTTCGAAGTATGCTGTCGCAACACGAAGGATCAAGGCTTGTTGTTCTGCCGCGTAAGCTGAATCAGATTGACGAGCGGTTTTCTCTGCCGTATCTAGTGTGATCCATGAAGAACGCTGGTAAAGCTCTTGGCTGAAGCCGATAGCAGCTCCCCAAGTGTTGTTATCAATGCTTGAATTACCAACACCTGATGTATCTCGATCACCACGATTAATGTCGTAGTTTGCTGTTAGGTTGATTTGCGGTAACAAAGAGCTACGACTTGACGTTACTGCTTCAAAAGCGGCATCGCGCTGCGCTGCTGAACGAAGAAGTTGTGGATCGTTCTGTTTTGCTTGGTCGTAAACTTCAGCTAGCGTATCAGCAAAAGCTGACGAACTCAGGCTGCCAATTGCTGCACTGATAAATAGTGGAAGCAGTTTTTTCATTTTCCTATTCCTGCCTTTTATGGAATTTTCTTTAGAAGAGTTTAACCCAGTTTGGTGGTAATTTACTCGAAACTTTGCACTTTTTTACAGTTAACTGTCCACTTGTGCAATATTTATTTTTTAAAGCTTAACTTTAATTATAAATTTTATATAAAAAGTTGAACCTTATCCTTGGTAGTTAACTCGGACAATGAGTAAACTATAAAGATCACTTAGTGAGGTACCAAATGCAACAGTATGACAATCAACGACATGAGTTTACTCCGCAAGATGTGGAAATAGTCTCAAAAGAGACGCTGTTTCGTGGTTTTTTCAAAATGGTCAAGTACACATTTAAACATAGACTATTTGAGGGAGGCTGGAGCCAACCAATAGAGCGTGAGATGTTTGAGCGTGGACATGCTGCCGCTTTGCTACCTTATGATCCTGTGCGTGATGAAGTGGTGATCGTCGAACAGATCCGTGTCGGAGCCCTAGAGCATGAGAACCCATGGCAATACGAAATTGTTGCTGGGATCATTGATACGGACGAATCGCCACAAGACGTCGCTCGTCGTGAAGCAATGGAAGAAGCCGGAGTCGAAGTCGGATCTGTATTGCCTATTACTTCGTATTATCCTTCATCTGGTGGTTGCTCTGAAAAGCTCGACGTCTTTGTTGGCTGTGTTGATGCAACGACAGCCAAAGGGGTACACGGATTGGACTACGAAGGTGAAGACATTCGTGTACAAGTGATGAGTCGCGAAGCTGCTTATCAGTTGGTAAAAGATGGTGTATTTGAAAATGGAGCCACGATCATTGCGCTACAGTGGCTACAATTGAACTACCAAGAATTACAGTCAGAGTGGATAGATTAACGTCATGCCAAATATCGCGGTCAAAAAACCGTATCATGTTGATCTTGCTGAATTGATGCGAGTTTACGAGACTAACTATGCCAAACTGAACGCTTTGTTACCGGTTGGGCATGAGGTTGGTGACGTTCGCTGTTACCAAGCCGTTAATATGGTGTATCAATTGACAGTGAATGAGGTCACAAAATACACCACATTAATAGATATATGTCAGAGTGATGCGATGCCAGTGTTTCCTTTGCCAAAAATGTCTGTCAGGCTATATCACGACGCTCGAGTTGCAGAAGTGTGCGCTAGCGGGGATTTTTCGCGAGTCAAAGCGAAATATGACTACCCCAACACTAAGCTTCTGCAAAAGGACGAGAAATTTCAATTGAATAAATTTCTTGGGGAATGGTTAACGTTTTGTTTAAAAACGGGTATCAGCCGAACCCCAATTGCCTTTTAATTGAGCCTATTTATCAACACTTTTAAAGTCTAAACAGTAACGTATCTGGATTTGTTATTTTGGAATTATCACACACTTCAAAATTTGATGAGAGCACTATTAAGCTTGTGCAGCTAACGGACACGCATTTATTTGCGCCGAGCAATGGCAGCTTATTAAGCATCAACACTCAAGATAGCTTTCGTGCTGTAGTCGATGGCATTGTTAGTCAGGGCTTTGACTATCAAGCGATTTTAGCAACCGGTGATATATCTCAAGATCACAGTGCTGAGTCGTACCAGAAATTTGAGTCAGGGATTCAGCCTTTGGAAAAGCCATGCTATTGGCTGCCAGGGAACCATGACTTTAAGCCTAATATGGGCAGTGTTTTACCATCACCACAAATACAGTGTGTTGAGCATGTCTTGCTAGGCGATAACTGGCAGATGGTGATGCTAGACTCGCAGGTGGTTGGTGTGCCTCATGGTCGCCTCAGCGATCAACAGCTTGACCTATTAGAACAGAAGCTGACGGAGTTCCCTGAACGTAATACCTTGGTTCTATTGCACCACCATCCATTGTTGGTTGGCAGCGCATGGTTAGATCAACATAACCTAAAAGACGCCGATCAATTTTGGGATGTGGTTCAACAGCACACCAATGTTAAAGCCGTACTGTGTGGTCACGTTCATCAAGACATGAACCGAGATCATCATGGTGTACAAGTCATGGCAACACCGTCGACTTGTGTGCAATTCAAACCTAACTCAGATGACTTCGCGGTTGATACTTTGTCTCCGGGCTGGAGAGAGATTGAATTACATCAAGACGGTACCGTTAGCACGCAAGTTCGTCGTCTGCCTCATGGGCAGTTCTTGCCTGATTTTAAGGCTGCTGGTTACTAATGAAGGCGGTTATTGATGCCAGGCTCTAATCAACAAGCTAATAAGCCATCGCTGCTTCTCTATATTCACGGATTTAACAGCTCATCACGTTCTCATAAAGCGAATGTGATGGCAGATTACTGTGCGGAGCATCGCGCTGATATTAAAGTCGTAACCCCTCAACTGCCGAGTTTCCCTCAACAAGCGGCACTTCATTTACAGCAGCTGGTGGAGCAATACAAAGAGCAATATCAAATAGCGTTGGTCGGTAGCTCGCTGGGTGGCTATCTTTCAACATGGCTGAATAGCCACTATGGTTTTAAAGCGGTGGTTGTAAACCCAGCAGTGAAGCCGTATGAGCTTCTTGCTGACTATTTAGGTGAACAAGTAAACCCATACACAGATGAACGATATGTACTGGAAACAAAACATATTGATGAACTGAAGGCGTTAGAGGTTTCGGCTATCGCTAAGCCGAGCGACTTCTGGTTACTTCAGCAAACGGAAGACGAAGTTCTGGATTACCGACAAGCGGTAGAGAAGTACCAAGGTGCAACACAGACAGTAGAAGAGGGCGGGGATCATAGCTTTGTTGATTTTGAACGCTACCCACAACAAATCATCACCTTTCTAAATCTTTAATCTGTTCCACCAACCAAGTGATTTTCTCTTGTTTGCCTGTTATTTCATCTATCAATGGTGAAATATCATAGTTTGATGTCTTAGTTTTTGAACTAGCTTGACATCATTACTCAGCTTCCAGACTATATTCCCCAATACTTCGCTCGTTCGCTCTACTATGACGGTTCATAGTAATGATTCTGCTTTAGTGAAACTGGAGCCAGCGAACTGACGCAAACTTTTTGAGTAAACTCCGTATTATGACTGAACAATATAATGCAAAAGACCTCGAGGTACTTGAAGGTCTCGACCCTGTGCGACACCGCCCGGGAATGTATACCGAGACAGAAAGACCTAACCACCTTGCCCAAGAAGTCATTGATAACTCGGTCGATGAAGCACTAGCGGGACACGCTAAGAAGATCAAAGTGGTACTTCATGCAGACCAATCGTTAGAAGTTACCGATGACGGCCGTGGTATGCCTGTCGATATCCACCCTGAAAAAGGGATCTCAGGTGTTGAGCTGATTTTAACTAAGCTCCACTCTGGCGGTAAATTCTCGAATAACAACTATAAGTTCTCTGGTGGTCTGCACGGTGTAGGTATCTCGGTTGTAAACGCGCTGTCAAAACGTGTTGAAGTGACCGTACGCCGAGAAGGTCAGGTTCACGAGATCGCACTTGAAGGCGGTCATGCAGTAACAGAGCTTACTGTGACGGGCACTTGTGGTCATCGTAACAGTGGTACATCAGTACATTTCTGGCCTGATCCTAAGTACTTCGATAGCCCTAAATTCTCGACACTTCGTCTGATTAACAACCTACGTGCAAAAGCAGTGCTTTGCCCAGGTTTAGAAATTACCTTTATCGACAAAGTCGGTGGTGAAGAGCATAAATGGTTCTATGAAGATGGTCTAAAAGACTACCTTGCCGAAGGCGTGAAAGGTTACACCTTGCTGCCTGAAGAACCGTATGTTGGCGAATTCGTTGCTGAAACAGAAATGGCAAACTGGGCGATCATCTGGCAGCCAGAAGGCGGCGACATGATCACCGAAAGTTACGTGAACTTAGTACCGACTAAACAAGGTGGTACACACGTAAACGGTCTTCGCCAAGGTCTTCTTGATGCAATGCGTGAGTTCTGTGAATTCCGTAATTTGCTGCCGCGTGGCGTTAAGCTAACGGGCGACGATATCTTCGATCGCTGTTCGTACGTACTGTCGGTGAAGATGCAAGATCCGCAGTTTGCTGGTCAAACAAAAGAGCGCTTGTCTTCACGTCAAACTGCTGCGTTTGTGTCTGGTGTGGTAAAAGATGCGTTTAGCCTGTGGTTGAACGAAAAGCCACAACTGGCAGAACAGCTAGCAGAAGCTTGTATTGCGAATGCCCACCGCCGTATGCGCGCAAGCAAAAAGGTTGTGCGTAAGAAAATCGCTTCAGGCCCAGCACTGCCGGGTAAGCTAACTGACTGTTCAGTTCAAGACTTAAGCCGTACCGAAATCTTCTTCGTGGAAGGGGACTCGGCGGGTGGTTCTGCTAAACAAGCACGTGATCGTGAGTTCCAAGCAGTTATGCCACTTCGCGGTAAGATCCTAAATACATGGGAAGTGTCAGCAGACCAAGTATTGGCTTCGCAAGAAGTGCACGACATCTCGGTGGCTCTAGGCATCGACCCGGACAACGATGATTTATCCGGCCTGCGTTACGGTAAGATCTGTATCCTTGCCGATGCGGACTCGGATGGTCTTCATATCGCGACACTGCTGTGTGCTTTGTTTACTCGCCATTTCCATGCATTAGTTGAAGCGGGTCATATCTATGTGGCAATGCCTCCTCTGTATCGTATCGATTGCGGTAAAGAAGTGTTCTACGCACTTGATGACGCAGAGAAAGACGGTGTGCTTGAGCGACTATCGCAGAAGAAAGCCAAGATCAACGTGCAACGATTCAAAGGTCTGGGTGAAATGAACCCACTTCAGTTGCGTGAAACCACCATGGATCCAAACACTCGTCGCCTTGTGCAGTTAACGATTGATGACAGCGAAGCAACCAACGAGATGATGGACATGCTGCTTGGTAAGAAACGTGCAGATGATCGCCGTACATGGCTACAGACTAACGGTGATATGGCCGAGGTATAATGGATGTCTAACGAAATTACATATGATGGCGTTGAACAGCTGCCAATGCGCAAGTTCACCGAAGATGCCTACTTAAATTACTCAATGTACGTGATCATGGATCGTGCATTGCCGTATATCGGTGATGGCTTGAAGCCAGTACAGCGTCGTATTATCTACGCGATGTCTGAGCTAGGCTTATCGGCTGCATCGAAATACAAAAAATCAGCACGTACCGTTGGTGACGTATTAGGTAAGTATCACCCACATGGTGACTCTGCTTGTTACGAAGCGATGGTATTGATGGCGCAGCCTTTCTCTTACCGCTACCCATTGGTAGATGGTCAAGGTAACTGGGGTGCTCCTGATGATCCGAAATCGTTCGCTGCGATGCGTTATACCGAAGCCAAATTATCTAAGTTTGCTGAGGTTCTTCTAGGTGAACTAGGTCAAGGCACTGTTGACTGGCAACCAAACTTTGATGGCACGATGAAAGAGCCTCAAATGTTGCCTGCTCGCCTACCTCACATCCTACTTAACGGTATTACAGGTATCGCGGTAGGTATGGCGACCGATATTCCACCACACAACGTGCGTGAAGTCGCTAATGCAGCCATTCACCTAATTGATACGCCTAAGTCTGAGCTTTCAGACGTGATGGGTTTCATTCAAGGTCCAGATTACCCGACTGAAGCTGAGATTATCTCCCCGAAATCGGACATCGAAAAGATCTACCGTACTGGACGTGGCAGCATCAAGATGCGCGCGGTTTGGCACAAGGAAGGCTCTGATATTGTTATCACGGCTTTACCTCATCAAGTGTCAGGTGCGAAGTTACTTGAGCAAATCGCTAACCAGATGCGCGCTAAGAAGCTGCCAATGGTTGACGACTTGCGAGATGAATCGGATCACGAGAACCCAACGCGTATCGTTGTCGTTCCTCGTTCGAATCGTATCGACTGTGACCAATTGATGAGTCACCTGTTCGCGTCGACGGATCTAGAGAAAAACTTCCGCGTTAACTTGAACATGATTGGTTTAGATAATCGTCCTCAAGTTAAAGGCTTAGTTCAAATCCTGAAAGAGTGGATCGAGTTCCGTCGCACAACGGTTCGCCGTCGTTTGCAGTACCGTTTAGATAAAGTACTGGCACGCTTGCACATCTTAGAAGGTTTGCTTGCTGCTTATCTTAATATCGATGAAGTGATTGAGATCATTCGTACAGAAGACGAACCATGTCCTGTCCTAATGAGCCGTTTCAACATTTCTGAAATTCAAGCCAATGCGATTCTTGATATTAAACTTCGTAACTTAGCTAAGTTAGAAGAGTTTAAAATCCGAGCGGAACAAGAAGAGCTTGAAGCTGAACGTGAGAAGCTTGAAAAGCTACTCGGTTCAGAGCGTCGCTTGAATACGCTGATCAAGAAAGAAATCCAAGCAGATGCGGATAAATACGGCGATGATCGTCGTTCACCTCTGATTGAGCGCGCTGAAGCGAAAGCGCTAACAGAGCGCGACTTAGTACCAAGCGAACCAATCACGGTTGTGTTGTCTGAGAAAGGTTGGATTCGTCATGCCAAGGGGCATGAAGTTGACGCTGAAGGTTTGAACTACAAATCGGGTGATAAATTCTTAGCGAGTGCTAAGGGTAAGAGTAACCAGCAAGCGGTGTTCCTCGGCAGTGATGGTCGAAGCTACTCCCTTGAGTCACATTCATTACCGTCGGCGCGAAGCCAAGGTGAGCCAATTACAGGCCGCTTGAACGTCAGCCCAGGTACTTCTATTCGCCAAGTGGTGATGGGAGAGAATGAACAATTATGGTTAGTCGGTTCTGATGCAGGTTATGGTTTTGTTTGTAAGGGTAGCGATCTGCTGTCCAAGAACAAGAGCGGTAAAGCCTTGGTTAACTTGCCACAAGCTTCTGAAGTGATGATGCCAAGCCCTATTGCTGACTTGGACAGTAATCAGATTCTGGCGATTACTAACCAAGGTCGTATGTTGTTGTTCCCGATTAAAGATCTCCCTCAGCTGAGCAAAGGTAAAGGCAACAAGATCATCAACATCCCTTCTGCGAAAGCAAAAGAGCGTGAAGAGTTTGTCTCACATCTTATGGCTATCCCAGAGAATGCGACGCTGACTATCTACGCCGGTAAACGTAAGCTTGGTTTGAAACCTGCGGATCTTGAAAACTTCCGTGGTGAACGTGGTCGTCGTGGTGGTCTACTGCCTAGAGGACTACAGCGAGTGACTCGCATCGATATCGAAGAGCAAAGTGAATCGTAGAGATACTTGAAACAATCTTTAGATAAAAGAAAACCCAGCCTATGAGCTGGGTTTTTTGTACTTGTGTATTAGCAGCTTGAATCATTGCTTACAGAGTTTGCTCTACAGGCGAGTATCTTCGGCGATGGTCACCTTTAAGGTTTTGCTTTCACCTTGGCGCAATATACCCACATCGATAACTGTACCAGGTCGCAGGTCGGTAACGATGTCCATTACACTCTGGCGACCATTTACTTGGTTATCGTTGATACTGACAATAATGTCTTGAGCTTCAAAACCCGCATCGGCAGCCGGACCATTAGGGTCTATCCCCAACACAACGATCCCGCCGATATTCTTAGTACCCAACATGCGTGAGGTGACTGAGTTGATGTCTTGTCCATCGATACCAATATAGCCACGAATCACACGACCATCGGCGATGATCTTTTCCATGATTTTATTAGCAAGCGGATAGGGGATAGCGAATGAGATCCCATAGGTTTCCATGTCGGTAGCTTGCTGGAAAGAGGCGGTATTGATACCGACTAGCTCACCTTGTGAGTTCACCAGTGCGCCACCTGAGTTACCTTCATTGATTGCCGCATCGGTCTGGATAAAGGCTTGATGGCCATCGGCACTGATCGAAGAACGGCCGGTTGCAGAGATGATACCAAAGGTTGTTGTTTGACCTAGGTTGTATGGGTTACCGATAGCCAGTACAACATCACCGACATTGGCTTTGTAATTAGGATTGAGTGGGATCACCGGTAGATTATCACCGCTGACTCTAAGTATCGCGATATCGGTGCGTTTGTCTGAACCGACAAGTTGCGCAGCTGCTACTCGGCCATCTTGAAGTGCCACAACTATTTGGTCTGCTTGAGCCACCACATGGAAGTTGGTAATGATGTAGCCTTTCTCGCTAACAATCACCCCAGAGCCCAAACCTTGTGTGAGCAGTTTGTTTCGATCGCTTTCAGCGTATTTACGGCTATAAATGTTAACCACTGCAGGCGCCGCGCGGCGAACTGCTTGGTTAAATGAAATCTGAAGAGAGCCAATATTATCGACTTTAGGGCTAGTGACGTCAGCGACAATCGCTGGTCTTAAGCTCGGGAAGGCGAGAAGAATAAGCGCCGCTGAAACGAGTCCAAGGGAAATAGAACGAAATAGAAAGGACAGCATGTTTCCCTCTTCAACAAGTAAGGTGTGAAGCCTCCATCAATGGATGACTGATTTGATTACAAGTGAAGCATAGCATTTTGATTGATCTAAAGAAAAGGGAGACTGAGTAAGTTTAAAGCAAACTTACTGAGCCTCCCTGTAATTGCGCTGACGTAAGACTATCGAATCACAAGATAGATAGTTCGGTCGCCTCGCTGGATATTAAGCGCCAGTACACCAGGTTGTTTTTCAAGAATCTCTCTAAACTCAGCAAGGTTCTTAACGGGCTGGCGGTTTACTCCGATGATGATGTCATCTTTCAGGAGTTGATAGGCTTCGGCTGGTGAACCTTGAGCAACATTCGATACCTTGACGCCCGTTGCAGAGTCACTCTCTGTTGTGTTGGTTAACTCAGCACCAGCTAGTCCTTCATGGAGCTTCTCAGCTTGTGTTTTATTATTGGTGGATTCACCAAGCGTCACATCAAAGGTTTTGCTCTTACCGTCACGAACCACACCCAGTTCAATCTGCTTACCAGCGCCGAGTGTTGCGACCTTAGCTCTTAACTCGCTGAAGGTATCAATGCGTTTGCCATTAATAGAGACAATAATATCGCCCGCTTTCAGTCCTGCTTTATCGGCTGCGCTGTCAGGGACGATTTGGCTAACAAAGGCGCCCTTGCTTGATTCATAACCGAGTGCTTCTGCCAATTCAGAGGTCACTTCTCCGCCTTGAACGCCAAGCATGCCGCGTTTTACTTCACCGAAGTCGAGAATTTGTTCTGTCAGGTTTGTCATCATATTAGAAGGGATTGCAAAGCCGATACCGACATTACCTCCGTTAGGGCCAAGAATGGCGGTGTTGATACCAATTAGCTCACCGTTAAGGTTCACTAGCGCACCACCAGAGTTGCCGCTGTTGATTGCTGCATCGGTTTGAATGAAGTTTTCAAAGTTTTCTAGATTCAGGCCGCTACGGCCGAGTGCAGAAACAATACCGGATGTCACGGTTTGCCCAAGTCCGAATGGGTTACCGATCGCGACACTAAAATCACCAACTCTTAGTTTGTCTGAGTCTGCGACTTTTATCTGGGTCAGGTTTTTGGCTTCTTCTAATTTTAGCAGTGCGATATCAGACATCTGGTCGCCGCCGATGAGCTCGGCATCGTACTCTCGACCATCATGAAGTTTTACTTTGATATCGTCCGCACCATTAATGACATGGTAATTGGTCACGATATGACCTTTCTCGGCGTCAATGATGACACCAGAGCCTAATCCGCGGAAGGGACGCTCTCGTGTTTGTTCTGGACCAAAAAAGAATTGAAATTGTTCAGGGATTTGCTGACGTTGTACCTGTTTGCCTTCTACGGCAATACTAACCACAGCGGGGGTCACTTGTTCAAGCATAGGAGCAAGGCTCGGTAATTGTTCATTACCCACACTTAGTGGCAGTGCGGCTGTTGCTTTAATGGGGGTGATGATTGAACTTAAGCTTAAAGTTAGCACTGATAAAGCAAGCAAAGGTTTTTTCATCATAAACTCCTCTCTAGTTAAGGTCTTAACCCTCTTATACGTTTAATAAGTATGATAAGTTTCAAATGACCTGAGTGAAAGTTATGACTCAAAAACCTTTGTAAAGTTCACAGAAGTGTTAAATGTTTACGATGCTTTTGCTGTAACAACATCGGGAGCATTCATGATTTCTTTCTTCTGCTCTGTAAATAAACCGGTTGCGCCATTAGCGTAATCTTTCGGTTGTTCCTCAAGTGTCGCCTCTTTTACTGAAGGCTTCTCTTGTGGCTTGTCCGAATGGGCAGCGGCTGTTTTCACAAACGGGTTATCTTGCTCTGGCAGGTTAGGAATCAGCTCTGAGCTTGTTTTTTCCATGTGTTGGTACAGTTTTGTGTAGTCTTTACCTAATGTGTCCAACATTTCTGCTGATTTCGCAAAGTGATCAGCCAGCTCTTGTCGCTGCTGCTCAAGGGCAAACTTTGCGCTATCCAATTCTTTCTGTACGTTCTTTTGTTTTTTGTATTCAGGTGTCATGAGACGAGAAATAGCGACCCCTAAAATAACTCCGACTAGTAAACCGGCAACGGCATACATCCAAGGCATAACAGCTCCTTATTATTGTTTTTTAACATGTTTGTTACTACTTAGTTACACGTGATACGGCTCCATGGTACTATGAGAAAGCCGCAGTATAAAGAGAAATGCGTGTGCGCTAGTTAGCAGTTTGATGCTGCATTATTCACCACATCACGTTATTCCTCGTACTGTTTGGGCTCATTTTTAGTTGTTGTCTGATATTGCTTTCATTGTGGAAATGTCGTCATGAATCCCATTAAAAAATACGAACAAGATATAAAAGAACATGGATTTCAAAGAGATCCAGCACAAGAGCAAGCCGTAAAATCTTTAGATGAACTCTTTCATCAATTTCAAGATTACATGAATACGCCCATTCCTCAACTGACTCGCTTCCAGAAATTACTAGGCAAAAAGCCAGAACTGCCACAACCACCGAAAGGTCTCTATTTTTGGGGTGGCGTAGGGCGAGGAAAAACGTACCTAATGGATACGTTCTATGATGCCTTACCGACCACTAAAAAAATGCGTGTTCACTTTCACCGCTTTATGTATCGAGTTCATGATGAGCTAAAGGCGCTAGGTAATGTGAGTGATCCATTGCCTTTAGTCGCAGACAAGTTGAAGGAAGAAGCGGACATTATCTGTTTCGACGAATTCTTTGTTTCAGACATCACCGATGCGATGATCCTAGGAACCTTGTTCCAAGAGTTATTCGCTCGAAACGCTATCTTGGTTGCGACCTCTAATATTCCACCTGCGGATCTGTATCGCAACGGGTTACAGCGAGCGCGTTTCTTACCTGCCATCAAGCTCATTCAAGACAACTGTCATATCCTTAATGTCGATAGTGGTATTGACTATCGTCTACGTACCTTAGAACAGGCTGAGATTTACCATTACCCGCTAGATAGCCAAGCGAATATTAATCTCGAAAAGTATTACGCTCAGCTGGTTGGTGAAGATAAAGAGAAGCTTAAGCAGATAGAGGTTAACCACCGTCAATTAGATGTAGTCGAAGCGAGTGATGGCGTACTGCATGGTACCTTTGCTCAGCTTTGTCAGTCGGCTCGTAGCCAGAACGACTATATTGAGTTGTCTCGGGTTTATCACACAGTTCTATTGGCGGATGTATTGCAAATGGGCGCGACTTCAGATGACGCTGCGAGGCGCTTCATTGCATTAGTTGATGAGTTCTACGAGCGCAATGTGAAGCTGATTATTTCAGCGGAAGTGGAGCTAGAAAAGCTATACACCCATGGTCAGCTAGAGTTTGAATTTAAACGTTGTCAGTCGCGTTTAATTGAAATGCAGAGCCATGAATATTTGGCAAAAGAACACTTAAGTTAGCTTTGATTATCTCGAATAAGAAATAGAATTAAAAAAATCGTGATTTTGTTCAAAAAGAGGTGATTTTTTCTTCGCTCTTCTCTATAATCCTGCGACCTACCGTTACTGCGGGCCTCTAGCGATGAGTAAAATCACGTTATGCCAAGAGTTTTCCAACACTCGAAGGGGTGATGAATGGTAACTCTTAGACAGTGGGAATACGCGAGTATTCCTTAAGTGTAAATTTTTTAAATAGGTAATTATTAGCATGAAAACTTTCGTTGCTAAACCAGAAACTGTAAAACGCGACTGGTATGTTGTAGACGCTGAAGGCAAAACTCTTGGCCGTCTAGCAAGTGAAATCGCTTCTCGCCTACGCGGCAAGCACAAAGCAGAATACACTCCTCACGTAGACACTGGTGATTACATCATCGTTGTTAACGCTGAGAAAGTTGCTGTAACTGGTAACAAAGCTAAGGGTAAGGTTTACTACCGTCACTCAGAGTTCCCAGGTGGTCTTAAAACTATCACTTTTGAAAAGCTAATTGCTAAGAAACCAGAAATGGTTCTAGAACTAGCAGTTAAAGGTATGCTTCCACGTGGTCCTCTAGGCCGCGCGATGTACCGTAAGCTTAAAGTGTACGCTGGTACTGAGCACAACCATGTTGCTCAACAGCCACAAGTACTAGACATCTAAGGGGATTATGAAAATGGCAGAGAATCAATACTACGGCACTGGTCGTCGCAAAAGCTCAGCAGCTCGTGTTTTCATCAAACCAGGCTCTGGTGAGATCGTAATCAACAAGCGTAGCCTTGATGTTTACTTCGGTCGTCCAACTTCTCGTATGGTTGTTAAGCAACCTCTTGAGCTAGTTGAACTAACTGAGAAACTTGACCTTTACATCACTGTTTCTGGTGGTGGTATTTCTGGTCAAGCTGGCGCAATCCGCCACGGTATCACTCGCGCTCTTATGGAGTACGATGAAACTCTACGTCCTGCTCTACGTGCAGCTGGCTACGTTACTCGTGACGCTCGTTGCGTTGAACGTAAGAAAGTTGGTCTACGTAAAGCTCGTCGTAAACCTCAATTCTCTAAGCGTTAATTTTTCTTTACGAAAAAGTACACGCCCCCAGTTTTACGACTGGAATTGTGGTTCAAAGCTCGGCTATATGCCGGGCTTTTTGTTTTTATCCCCCCTCTAAACGCTTTCCCTTCCTCGTTTTATTTCCAAATTCTTATATTTTGAAAGCTTTTGTAACCCAATGTGCGCTTTGCCTCATGATTGTTACAAAAAGGTAGCTTTATCTTGTCAAAAAGTAGGGTTTTATTTATCATTTGCCGTCAATAAATAGAACTAAATACATATTTTGTTAGCCATGCTCTTTAATCGGAATTATTTCAATCCACAAGGAGCAAATGGGAGAATGTTTGGATGAGCAACGCGCCTTTAAATAACGGTCGCAGGCGTTTCTTAACCGCAACAACAGCCGTTGTTGGTGGTTTAGGAGCAGCTGCTGTAGCCGTGCCTTTTATTAAATCATGGAATCCGAGTGCCAAGGCGAAAGCTGCGGGCGCGCCGGTGGAAGTGGAAGTCAGTAAGTTAGAACCGGGACAAATGGTTCGTGTCGAGTGGCAAGGTAAACCTGTATGGGTTGTACGCCGTGCTGAGTCGGTACTAGAAAACCTAAAATCGATCGGTGGTCAACTTCGTGACCCTCAATCTGAAGCTGAACAACAACCAGAATACGCACAGAACGAGTTCCGTTCAATTAAGCCGGAATTCTTCGTTGCTGTTGGTTTCTGTACGCACTTAGGTTGTTCTCCAACTTACCTGCCGGATTCTTTTGCAGAACAAGTTCAGGGTGTTAAGTCTGGTTTCTTCTGTCCTTGTCATGGTTCAAAGTTTGATATGGCAGGTCGAGTATTCCAAGGCGTACCAGCTCCATTGAATCTTGTTGTACCAAAGCATATGTATTTGAGTGACACTAAGATCATGATCGGTGTGGACGAGGGAGACGCGTAATGCAAGGATTGCTTGATTGGGTAGAGAAACGTCTACCCGCGATGAATGCGTATAAAAAGCATTTATCTGAATACCCAATGCCTAAGAACTTTAACTTTTGGTACCTTTTCGGTTCTTTGGCAATGTTGGTATTGGTTAACCAAATCCTTACGGGTATTTGGCTAACAATGAACTACGTACCGTCAGGTGAGGGTGCATTTGCTTCTGTTGAATACATCATGCGTGATGTGGAATACGGTTGGCTACTACGTTACATGCACTCAACAGGTGCTTCGGCATTCTTCGTTGTTATCTACCTGCACATGTTCCGTGGCCTAATCTATGGTTCTTACCAAAAGCCTCGTGAGCTACTTTGGATCTTCGGTATGTTGATCTTCTTAGTGCTTATGGCTGAGGCTTTCATGGGTTACCTACTACCATGGGGTCAAATGTCTTACTGGGGTGCTCAGGTAATCATTTCTCTGTTTGGTGCGATCCCTGTTATCGGTGATGACCTAACGCTTTGGATCCGTGGTGACTACATCATCTCTGGTGCAACGCTGAACCGTTTCTTCGCACTGCACGTTATCGCTCTACCAATTGTACTTCTGCTGCTTATCGTACTTCACGTACTAGCACTGCACGAAGTGGGTTCGAACAACCCAGACGGTATTGAGACGAAACTTCCTAAAGGCACAATGGGCGACGACTACAAAACGCAGTTCCCATTCCACAAGGATTACACTAAGAAATACGACATCATTGACTCTATTCCTTTCCACCCATACGGGACCGTGAAAGATATGGTTGGTGTGGCCGGTTTCCTATTCTTCTTCTGTTATGTGCTGTTCTTTAACCCAGAGATGGGTGGATTCTTCCTTGAGCCGCCAAACTTTGAAGCTGCTAACCCACTGAAAACACCAGAGCACATCGCTCCGGTATGGTACTTCACGCCGTTTTACGCAATTCTGCGTGCTGTCCCTGATAAGTTGCTAGGTGTTGTAGCAATGGGCGCATCTATTGTTGTGCTATTCCTACTACCATGGTTCGACCGTTGTAAAGTGCGTTCTTACCGTTACCGTAGCAAACTGCATTTGATTAACATCATCCAATTCACAATAAGCTTTATTGCGCTTGGTGTACTTGGTGCGCTTCCAGCAACGCCAACATACACGCTACTGGCTCAAATCTTTAGCTTAGGTTACTTCATGTTCTTCGTTCTACTGTGGTTCTACAGTAAAAATGAAGCGACGAAACCATTACCAGAAAGGGTGACATTCAAATGAAAAAGTGGATTGTAATTTTATTTGCTATGTTGCCGTCACTGGTGATGGCAGCGGGTGCAAACGTACCATTAGACAAAGCGAACAATGATTTAACAGACAAAGCTTCATTGCAAAATGGCGCTAAGATGTTCATGAACTACTGTTTCGCTTGTCACTCAACGCAGTACCAGCGCTATGAACGTGTTGCGAATGATTTAGAGATCCCCGTTGATCTTATGAAGGAAAATCTGATTTTCGACCCTGAAGCGAAAATCGGTGACTTGATGGTTAATGCTATGCCTTCTGATCAAGCGGCAAGTTGGTTTGGTGCTCCGCCACCAGACCTAACATTGGTTGCTCGTGTTCGTGGCGCAGACTGGCTGTACACTTACCTTCGTACTTTCTATGAAGATCCGTCTCGTCCATTTGGCGTGAACAACATTGTTTTCCCAAGCGTTGGTATGCCGCACGTTCTTGAAGAACTGCAAGGTATCCCAACACCAATCTACGATACTCATATGGTAGATGGCGAGGAAGTGACGGTTGTTGTTGGCACTGAGACTGACGGCTCTGGCGAATTAAGTGCTGGTGAATACGACGAAGCAGTTCGTGACCTTGTTAACTTTTTGGTTTACTCGGGCGACCCAGTTCAACTTGAGCGTCACGCTATGGGTTGGTGGGTAATGGCCTTCTTAGTAATCTTCACTATCATCGTGATTTTGCTGAAGAAAGAGTATTGGCGTGATGTGCACTAATTGTGCTATAATACCGTGCTAATTCCCAAATTATGTTAATGTTCAATGGAGGCTTTAGGCCTCCATTGTTTTTATTTAAAGTGTACTGGAGGGCTCCATGGCTGTAGCTGCCAATAAACGTTCTGTAATGACTCTTTTCTCAAGTGCTTCTGATATGTATAGCCATCAGGTGCGCATCGTTCTTGCTGAAAAAGGCGTAAGTGTTGAAGTTGAGTTGGTTGATGAAAAAAATCTACCAGCAGAGCTTGTTGAACTGAACCCGTACAAATCAGTACCTACTCTTGTTGATCGTGAGCTTGCTCTATATGACTCGAAGATCATCATGGAATACCTAGATGAGCGTTTCCCTCATCCACCGTTGATGCCTGTATACCCGGTTGCTCGTGGTAACAGCCGTCTAATGATGTACCGCATTGAGCGTAACTGGTATTCAGTTGCAGAGAAGATCGTTAAAGGCAACGCTGAAGAATCTGAAGCAGCTCGCGTTAAACTGCGCAACGACCTACTGACTCTTGCTCCTATCTTCGCTGAGTATGAATACTTCATGAGCGAAGAGTTTAGCCTAATTGATTGTTACCTAGCTCCGCTATTATGGCGTTTACCTGAGCTTGGTATCGAACTAATTGGTCCTGGTTCTAAAGAGCTTAAGATTTACATGAACCGCGTATTCGAACGTGATTCATTCCTAGCTTCTCTAACTGAAGCTGAGCGTGAGATGCGACTCGTTCGCTAAGCGTTTATGGATATTTCTAATATGACTCCACGCCGACCATACATGCTTCGTGCATTTTATGAGTGGCTGGTTGATAACGAACTAACTCCACACCTTGTTGTTGAAGCAACATTACCGGGTGTGCGAGTTCCAGAAGAGTTTGTTCAAGATGGTCAGATCATTCTGAACATCGCGCCTCGTGCGGTTGGACAACTTGAACTGGGTAACGAAGCTGTGACGTTTAGTGCTCGCTTTAGTGGTCGTCCACACTCTGTGATCGTTCCGCTTTACGCAGTACAAGCGATTTATGCTCGTGAAAATGGTGCTGGTACCATGTTTGAACCTGAAGAGGCTTACATGGAAGCGTTTGAAGAAGGGATTGAAGAAAGTCCTTTTGAAGAACCAGAAAAAGGCCCATCTTTGAGCGTAGCAACGGCAGACGTAGATGCTGAAGAGCCAGACTCAGATCCTGAGCCACCTCGTCCAGCGAAAGGTCGCCCAAGCCTTCGTGTTATCAAATAACGTTAGTTATACCAATCACAGTAAGTAAGTGATCAGAAATAGCGCAGGAAAAAAGCTTGAGAGCAAGGCGGAATTTTTTGATAAGTAGTTATTCTACAATCAAAAATTCTAACGCAGTTATCGAAATTTTTAACAAGCTAGAATGATAGATTATTTACTACGATTGGTATTAGATAACGAACCAAATAAAAAAGCAGCGACTCGTCGCTGCTTTTTCTTTTCTGCTATATCGCATTTAGTTGACTGGCTTACGGCTAGTTAACAGCCGTCTCTTCTTCACCGTATTCAAACGCTCGAATAACCTGTTTTACGCCAGATATGTTACGCGCAACTTCTGTCGCGATATCGGCATGCTCTCTAGTCACGAGTCCAAGTAGGAATACTTCTGAATCCTCAGTAATCACTTTTACTTTGATGCCGTTAAGCTCAGCATTCGCAAGCAGAGCTGATTTCACCTTAGTGGTAATCCAGCTGTCTTTACTGATAGCACTTACAGACAAAGGTTCTTTCACTCGAACTTGATTGTGGATGCTCTCAACGCCAGCCACTTCTTTGGCTTGGTTTTCAAAAGCGCGACGTTCTGAATCTGTGGTTGCTTGCCCCATCAACACCACTGAACCTCGGTATGAGCTTGCGGTGACACGTACATTGCCACGGAATGGTTGTTTATTGGTAATCGCTGCAACTTCAAATTCGATGTTGTTGTCGTTCCAAATCTCTTTGGTTGTTCGCGTATCCGTGACTAGGTTTGCAGTAGTTGCAGCACCAGCAATGAAAATGCCAGCACAACCAGACAGAGACAGTGTAAGTAGCGAAACATTAATCAGCTTAAAAAGCCTCATAGAGGTTAATGATTTCATTGTGATGCTCCGTATATCACTCTTCGTGGGCAGGGAAGAGTACTTGATCGATTAGGTCACATAGGCAGTGCAGTGTCACCATGTGTACTTCATGAATGCGCGCTGTACGGTGTGACGGGATACGAATCTCTACATCGTGTTCACCAAGCAAACCTGCCATCTCACCACCATCTTTACCGGTAAAGGCGATGATGGTCATGTCGCGAGTTACCGCCGCTTCCATTGCCTTGATGATGTTCTTGCTGTTACCGCTAGTCGAGATAGCCAACAGAATATCGCCAGTTTGACCGAATGCACGCACCTGCTTAGAGAAGATCTCTTCATAGTGGTAGTCGTTAGCCACAGCCGTTAGCGTGGTGTTGTCTGCTGTGAGTGCCATTGCTGGAAGGCTAGGGCGCTCTGTTTCAAACCGGTTGAGTAGGCACGATACAAATTGTTGAGCATTCGACGCCGAACCACCATTACCACAACAAAGAATTTTGTTTCCGTTAAGCAAGGTCGCAACCATTGCTTGAGCGGCATGCGTGATTGCGTCAGGCAGAGCTTCTGCAGCCGCAATTTGGATTTGAATACTTTCTGTGAAACTTTCTTTAATGCTGTCTAGCATGTTTATCCTTGGGTAATCGCGTTTTGAATCCAGTCGATAGTGTCATTCGGCCCTTCAATGGCAACAATATCAAACCTGAAATCTGTAGAGTGCACCGACAAGCCTTGCTGCATAAGCCAAACATTGGCTGTTTTGAGCAGTTTCTGTGACTTCTTGGCAGTCACCATTTCAGCGGCATGTCCGTAGCGGGTTTGCTTGCGGTATTTTACCTCAGCAAACACAACCGTATTGTTATGGCGCATTATAAGATCAATCTCGCCACATTTTGCTATGAAGTTTTCTTCTATTAACGATAAACCGTGGTTAATCAGATAAGATTTTGCCACGGCCTCGTATTTATCACCCACTTGTTTGTGGGTGATGGTTGGTTTGGATAGGAACTTTCGGCTAAAAAGCCCCATGCTCTGCCCAGCTGATTTCACGTTGAACTACACAGTTGTTATCGATGGTTAACACCCCCGTTTCACCTGGAATGCTGTAACCTTGCACTGCTTTCATCTGTGGCAGTGCATCCATTAGGTAGTAAGCATCCATTCCCAGTGCTTGCAAGCGTTTTTGGCCGTTTGAGTGTGCAGGCCATAGGTCGTTGAGCTCTTTATTAAGCTCGTTTTTATTCTCAACTAATAGTGGGATATCGCTGTAGAACACACCGGTTAGGTCTTCATACTGCTTATCACCGCTGTTGCTGCGTGAGTTTGAGAAAAGAGCGGGCTGGCTAGCATCAGGGTTAATTGCAACTTCAATGAAGGGTTTGATTAGCGTTAGCTCTGAGTTCTTAGCCACAATGTAAACAGAATCGATATCACGACGGCTGCGTGGCTCTGTTTCTAGGTCTAGGTTCAGTAACCCGTCCATTTGAGCGATACGCTGTTGGCTCTCTTGCAGGCCGAATACCTGATTCACATTACGTTGCAGTTGGCGTTTGTCAGAGAATAAGCTGATAGCAACATCGTTGCTGCTGTATTTTTTCCACTCTTCTTTAAACGCTTGCTCAACACGCTCACCTAAACGTCCTCTTGGCGCAAGGATAAGCGGATACTTGTAGCCTTGAGCAAATAGGTGTTTCGCTGCCTGAGCAACTTCTTGTTCAGGCGATAGAGCGAGATAGCAAATATTGGTATCAGGTTCTAGTTGCGTTGGAATGTTCAGAGCTAAAGCTGGAATCGAATTCTCGTGGTTTTTCTGCGCTTGCTGAAGCTTAGTAATGTTGCTCTTGATCAGCGGACCCACAATGAAATCAACGTTGTTCTCTTCCAGTGTCGCTTTAATCTCAGCAGCACTTTGCACGTTGGTATCCATTACTGTCAGCGTTGCATCTTCTTCGCGTTCTTTGTCGTTCATCATCGCAAAGATGAAGCCATCACGTACCAGTTGTGCTTGCTTACCGTATTTACCCGTTAGCGGCAGCAACAGTGCAGTGCTGGTTGGCTTGCTGATCTCTAGCGCCAAGATGTCGGTGATCGCCTGAGGTGTGTAAGTAGCAGCTGGGTGCTGAGGATTCTCGGCTAACCAATCCGATAAGGTTTCCTGCAGGTTTGGAAGATTTGAGTTCAGCGTCTTCATGTAGATTGCCAGTTGTAACCAACCTGAAAGCACATCTTCTGTCGGTGATGTTTTCAGTTCTAGAATCTCGTATTGAGAGTAGCTATTCAGGTTTTGCCAAATACGGTCGGCAGTTTGCTGTTGAAGCTCGTCGTCAGCCTCTAGGTACTCTGAATAGAGCACTAACTCACGGCTTGCCTCGAAATACTCACTCTTCATCTCTGAGATGTTCGCGCGTAGCTCGTGATAATCTTTCCACTGCTCGTTCGGAAGCTTCCACCAAGGCTGGAAGTTTAGTTGGCTATAAGCTTGATCTGGCTGTGAGTTATTCACCAGCAGCTGAGCGCGCGCTAATTGCCATTCCGCTTGTTGCGTTTCGCTCAGCTCTTGTTTTGCTAAGCGTTTAATCAGCAGAGTTGCTTGATCGGTTTTTCCAACTTGCACAGAAGCCTTAAGCGCCATGATTAACCAGTCGTTTTGTAGACTTCCTTTGCTACTATCCGCCTGCATCATGTAACTTTCAGTTGATTGCGCTGGATCTAGTGTAATATCAACGCTCGTTGGTGCTTGAGGACCTGAAGAACAAGCCGCCAATGTAATTGCTAATGCAATTGGAGTTAGTAAGCGTGGTACACTGAGTCTCTTATGGTTCATCGTTGCCATGAGTTCTTTAAATTCCGTATAAATTTGTATCTATATTAATCGTTGAAGTGATGGTAAACAAATGACAGATAACAAAACCTTGCTCACAGAGAGCCCAACTCTCTACATTGTGCCAACCCCAATCGGAAATTTGGGAGATATCACTCAAAGAGCAATTGAAATTTTATCAAGTGTCGATGTTATTGCAGCCGAAGACACACGCCACACGGGTAAGCTGCTTGCTCACTTCAATATATCAACCAGAACGTTCGCTTTACATGATCATAATGAACAAACTAAAGCACAAGTTCTAGTCGAAAGGTTATTAGAAGGTCAGTCTATCGCATTAGTCTCTGATGCGGGTACTCCTTTAATTAGTGACCCAGGTTACCATCTTGTCTCACAATGTCGTCAAGCGGGTGTGAGAGTTGTGCCACTTCCTGGTGCTTGTGCTGTGATTACCGCGTTGAGTGCTTCTGGTTTACCGTCAGATCGTTTCAGCTTTGAAGGCTTTTTGCCGCCAAAGAGCAAAGGTCGTAAAGATAAGTTCCTAGAGATCGCGAAAGCAGAGCGCACGTGTATCTTCTACGAATCACCACATCGAATCTCAGATTCTCTACAAGATATGCTTGAGATCTTAGGCCCAGACCGTGAGGTTGTATTGGCGCGTGAGCTAACCAAAACCTTCGAAACAATTCAAGGATTGCCACTGGGTGAGTTGATTGAGTGGATTGAAGAAGACGCGAACCGTAAACGCGGTGAGATGGTGTTACTGATTCACGGCCACCGTGAAGAAGCGAGCACAGAACTGCCAGACGAAGCGACTCGCACACTAGGCATTCTAACCAAAGAGCTGCCTCTTAAAAAAGCGGCGGCAATGACGGCAGAAATCTACAATCTGAAAAAGAACGCTTTATACAAATGGGGCCTAGAGCATCTAGACAACTAGAAACCTCTTTATAGAGTAGCTAACCTGTATTGAAAAGCTTGTGAGGAGTGATGGTATTGCCGTTATTCCTCTTTTTTTGTCTGAATTGTGTAAAATTCACGCAGTTGCTTAGAGGTTTGCACCATATTTGTGATCTCGCTAGACACTGCACCCTAATCTCTATACAATCCGCCCTCGGAGTTGAACGGGTAATCGCTGCTTTGCTGATGTCCTTCGGGAGACTGACGTTGAGGTCCTTCGGGAAACTGACGTTGAAGTCCTTCGGGAGACTGGTAGAGGGGAGGAACGTCCGGGCTCCATAGAGCAGGGTGCCAGATAACGTCTGGGGGGCGCGAGCCCACGACAAGTGCAGCAGAGAGAAGACCGCCGATGGCCTCATTTCTTCGGAAGGGGCACAGGTAAGGCTGAAAGGGTGCGGTAAGAGCGCACCGTGCGACTGGCAACAGTTCGTAGCAAGGTAAACTCCACCCGGAGCAAGATCAAATAGGCCCTCACATTGCGTTGCTCGCGTATGGGGGCGGGTAGATTGCTTGAGCCTGTGAGCGATTGCAGGCCTAGACGAATGGTTACCGCCGCGCAAGCGGAACAGAACCCGGCGTATGTGTCAACTCCACCTATATAAAGAACCCATCATTACTTAACGGTAGTGATGGGTTTTTTGCTTTATATTGACGTAAATTATTTAGATTTCCTTAGAATCCTTCACCCTGATATGAGCTTGGGTCAAAAATTCCCAAAGCCTATACACAATATGGTGGAGATACGGCGTGAAATCAGTACACTAAAACGTTAATAGAACAAATTATTGCCGAACTAATGGCTCAATCCACTCACTGAGAAGACTATGACAGAAGCATTCAAACATATTTCAGTATTGCTTAACGAATCTATTGACGGACTTGCGATCAAACCTGACGGTACCTACATCGATGGTACTTTTGGCCGTGGTGGTCACAGCCGTACAATCCTGTCTAAACTGGGCGAGAATGGACGACTCTTTAGTATTGACCGCGATCCACAAGCGATTGCAGAAGCGCAAAAGATTGATGACCCTCGTTTTACGATTATTCACGGCCCGTTCTCAGGTATGGCTGAATATGCGGAGCGTTATGACTTAGTCGGTCAAGTGGATGGTGTGTTACTGGATCTAGGTGTTTCTTCACCACAGCTAGATGACGCTGAGCGTGGCTTTAGCTTCATGAAAGACGGTCCGCTTGATATGCGTATGGACCCAACAACCGGTATTCCTGTCTCTCAGTGGTTAGTTGAAGCCGATCTTGATGACATCACATGGGTTATCCGTGAGTTCGGTGAAGACAAACACGCTCGTCGTATCGCGAAAGGCATCATCGCTTATCAAGAGAATGAAGAGAACGAACCTCTAACGCGCACTGGTCAGTTGGCTAAGCTTATCTCGGATGTAGCTCCAAAAAGCTTCAAAGAGAAAAAGCACCCAGCAACACGTGCTTTCCAAGCCTTCCGTATCTACATCAACAGTGAACTTGAAGAGATCGATACAGCCCTGAAAGGCGCAGCAAGCATTCTTGCTCCTGAAGGCCGTTTGTCTGTTATTAGCTTTCACTCTCTTGAAGACCGCATGGTGAAGCGCTTTATCCGTAAAGAGAGCCAAGGTCCGCAAGTACCACATGGCCTGCCACTAACAGAAGAGCAGATCAAAGCGCTAGGCAGTGCTGATCTTAAGCCTGTTGGTAAAGCGATCAAGCCTTCTAAAGATGAAGTGGATGAGAATACTCGTTCGCGTAGCTCAGTATTACGAATCGCAGAAAAGCTATAGTCAATGAAGACCTCCAAACCGAACTTAGCCAAGATAATATTTTTTGATTTGATCTCCGTGGGCAAGGTCCCATTGATGCTTCTTATCTGTATCTTCGCGAGTGCGATGGGGGTCGTTCTTACGACACATATGTCACGTCAGGCGATCACGCAAAAAGACACGGCGTTGGTGGAGCGAGAACAGCTTGATGATGAGTGGCGAAATTTAATGCTTGAAGAGACGGCTCTGGCTGAACATAGTCGCGTTCAAGCATCGGCAAAAAGAGAGCTAGACATGAAACGTCCAGACTCTGAAAAAGAAGTTGTGATCACACTGAAATGACCGGTAAAAAGGAAAAAGCACCCGCAAAAGCCGTTAAGAAACCAACGAAAGAGCGAGTGAAGAGCGAAAAGGATTCGGATCCAATTCTTATTAAATGGCGTTTCAACGTCGTTATTGCTTTCGTGTTTCTTGCCTTTGCTGCGCTGGTTGGTCGTGTGGCTTACATCCAAATTATTGAACCAGATAACTTAATTCGTCAGGGCGACCTTCGCTCAGTACGTGTTAAGGCCATTCCTTCTGCTCGCGGTATTATTTCAGACCGCAATGGCGAGCCGCTTGCTGTGAGTGTTCCAGTTGAAGCGGTATGGGCCGATCCTAAAACGATTTTCGATAAAAATGGCATGGCCCAAATTGATCGTTGGTATGCGCTAGCTGATGTACTTGGCTTAGATCGACAATCGATGATCAACAAGATCTCCAGCGACAAATCTCGTCGTTTTATCTACCTACAAAGACAAGTTAGCCCAGCAATGGCGAAATACATCCGCGACTTAAAGCTGGTGGGTATTGGTCTTAAAGCAGAATCACGTCGTTATTACCCAGCCGGTGAAGTCAGCGCGCATCTTATTGGTGTGACCGGAATTGATGGACACGGCCTAGAAGGTGTCGAGCGCAGCTACGATAAGTGGCTCACGGGTGAAGCAGGTAAACGTACAATCCGTAAAGACCGTTACGGGCGAGTAGTTGAAAACATTGCACTAGAAGAGCGTGAAGAAGGTAAACCACTCGAATTGACCATCGATCAGCGCTTACAAGCCATCGCTTATCGAGCGATTAAACAGGCGGTAGCCGATCACAAGGCGACGTCTGGATCTGCCATCTTATTAGACGTAAAAACGGGTGCGGTTTTGGCCATGGTTAACGCACCGTCTTACAACCCAAACAATCGTGCTGATTTACAAAGCTTTAAGATGCGTAACCGCGTGATCACCGATGCTTTTGAGCCAGGTTCGACGGTTAAGCCGTTTGTTGTTCTTGCCGCTCTCGAAAATGGTACCGCGGATGCTGATACTGTAATTGATACGGGTAACGGCATCATGCAAATCGGTGGTAGCCGTGTACGTGATACTTCCAAAGTTGGTAAGGCAGACTTGGCGTTAATCCTTAAGAAGTCGAGTAACATCGGTGTGGCGAAGTTAGCACTGGATATGCCACTTGAAGCGCTACTGGGCATGTACAGTTCTGTTGGTCTTGGCGAGATGTCTGGGCTGAATCTAGTCGGTGAGACCGCGGGTATTTTCCCGAACCGTCGACGCTGGTCTAAGTTTGAAATCGCTACCTTATCCTTTGGTTATGGTCTAGCGATTACTCCGCTGCAATTGGCTCATGCCTATGCGACGTTAGCGAATCACGGTGTTTACGAACCTATCCATATCGTTAAAAGCAACGACCAAGATTTCTCAAAACAGATCATCAAGCGCGAAAATGCTGAGTTGGTTTTGAACATGCTAGAAGGCGTAACCCAAAAGGGCGGTACAGCGACAAGAGCTGCCGTGCCGGGTTACCGAGTAGCAGCAAAAACAGGTACATCTAGAAAAGCGATTTCCGGTGGTTATGGAGACGAGTACTTCGCCTATACCGCAGGTGTTGCTCCAGTGAGTGACCCAAGAGTCTCTTTGGTTGTGATGATCAATGAACCTCAAGGTGACCTCTACTATGGTGGCTCGGTCGCAGCCCCTGTTTTTTCTGAAATCATGAAGGGCGCACTGCAAATTCTGAATGTCCCTGCTGATGAAAACAAGTTTCAAGAATAGAGCCAATCAGGATTCAATATGAGTAATAGCCTCACGCTGTCATCTTTACTTTCTCCTTGGGGTGACTTTAGTTCACCTGAGCTGGATGCGATTGCCGTTGAACAGTTGGAGTTGGATAGTCGTGCCATCAAAGACGGCGATATTTTTGTTGCTGTAGTTGGGCATGCTGTTGATGGCCGTCGTTTCATTGACAAAGCGGTCTCACAGGGAGCCAATGCCGTTATCGCACAAGCTGATGCTGAAAAGGCCCATGGTCTGATTGAGTGGTTGGATGCTGTTCCGGTTGTTTACATTAAAGACCTTAACTTGGTGTTATCTGAGTTGGCCGGTCGTGTTTACTCGTCTCAGGCGACTAAGCTGATTGGTGTTACCGGCACCAATGGCAAAACCACTATCACCCAATTGATTGCTCAGTGGCTAGATTTAGTCGGCCAACGCTCTGCGGTAATGGGCACCACGGGTAACGGTTTTCTAGACAACCTTAAAACCGCGGCGAATACCACCGGCAGTGCGATTGAAATACAACGCACACTGAGTGAGTTAGCGGAAGAAAACGCGGCTTACACAGCGATGGAAATCTCTTCTCATGGTTTGGTTCAAGGCCGAGTAAAAGCTTTGGATTTTGAGGTTGGCGTATTTACTAACCTGAGCCGTGACCACTTGGATTACCACGGCACGATGCAAGAGTACGCTCTGGCTAAGAAGAGCTTGTTTACTCAGCATAAGTGTAAGCACGCTGTGATTAATGTTGATGATGAAGTCGGTAAAGCTTGGATGGCTGATCTGTCCAATGCAGTAGCTGTGTCATTGCTTCCGTTAACTGGCTACCAACAGTCGGTATGGGCATCTGATGTTGCTTATGCAGAGACGGGTATCAAACTCGCTTTTGATGGTAGCTGGGGGCAGGGACAACTGTCTGTTCCTTTAATTGGCCAGTTCAACGCATCAAATGTACTGGTTGCCTTTGCGACCTTGCTGTCATTAGGTATCGATAAGCAAATCTTGGTCGACACTGCGCCTCAGTTGCAACCTGTGATTGGTCGTATGGAACTGTTCCAAGTGCCGAACAAAGCAAAAGTGGTTGTCGATTACGCGCATACGCCAGACGCTTTAGAGAAAGCATTGGCAGCACTACGTGTACATTGCTCTGGAAAGCTATGGGCAATCTTTGGCTGCGGTGGTGATCGAGATACAGGCAAGCGCCCTATGATGGCGGTTACCGCAGAGCAGTTCGCCGATAACATTATTATTTCAGATGACAACCCTCGCAGTGAAGACCCGGCATTGATTGTTAAAGACATGCTGGCAGGTTTAAGTGAGCCTGAAGTCGCCTTTGTTGAACACGATCGCTTTCAGGCGGTTAAGTTTGCTCTAGAGCAGGCGGGTAATAACGACATTATTCTTCTGGCTGGTAAAGGCCATGAGGATTACCAAGTATTAAAAGACAAAACGATCCACTATTCGGATCGAGAGTCAGCACTACAACTTTTAGGTATTTCATAATGATTGATGTATCACTCGAGCAGATCTGCTCCGTGGTCAGTGGTCAGCTGATAGAGGCTGGCAAATCGAGCAATAGTTTGATCAATGCGGTTTCTACCGATACTCGCACCGTTGAAGAAGGTGCACTGTTTGTTGCTCTCGTAGGTGAACGTTTTGATGCGCATGATTTTTGTGGTCAGGCTGTTGAGGCCAATGCGAGTGCGTTATTAGTTCAACGAAAACTTGACCTAAATATTACTCAAGTTGTTGTTGAAGACACTAAACTTGCTTTAGGTCAGCTAAGTGCTTGGATCCACAAACAATGTAACGTGCCAACCATGGCGATAACAGGAAGCTGTGGCAAAACGACCGTCAAAGAGATGGTCGCGAGTATTCTACAACAACGTGGCAAAGTGCTGTTTACAGCGGGTAACTTCAATAATGATATTGGAGTACCACTAACCTTGCTGCGCAGTGAACCCAATGACGACTATGCCGTGATAGAACTGGGCGCGAACCACATTGGTGAAATTGCCTATACCACGCAGCTTGTGAAACCACAGGTGGCCTTAGTGAATAACGTTGCTGCCGCGCATCTAGAGGGCTTTGGCTCAATTGATGGTGTTAAACAAGCGAAAGGCGAAATTTTTCAGGGGCTTGCTGCTGGTGATACTGCTATTGTTAACCTAGAGAGCAATGGTGGTGACTTCTGGAAAGATGTGCTTGCAGACAAAAACGTACTGACCTTTTCTGAAAGTGACAGCACGGCGGATTACTTTTCGACGAATATTCGCATCAACGAGCAGGGTGAAGCTTGCTTTGATATGCAGACCCCGCAAGGCGCTATCGATGTCGAACTTGGCATTATTGGTCAGCACAATGTAGCCAACGCATTAGCCGCAGCAGCACTGAGCATTCAATTCGGTGCCACGCTTGCAGAAATTAAAAGCGGTTTAGCGAATCTTATCTCAGTTAAAGGCCGAGTTGAGGTTCAACAATTAAGTCAGAATATCAAGCTGATAGATGACAGTTACAACGCCAGTGTACCGGCAATGAAGGCTGCTGCTAAATTGTTGTCGAGCTTCAAAGGTCAGCGTTGGTTGATTTTAGGCAATATGGCTGAGTTAGGCGATGAAAGCCTTGCACTTCACCGTCAAGTCGGTGAATATGCTGCCCCATTCGCTTTTGAGCATGTACTCACTTACGGTGATGATACCAAGGTGATTAGTGAAGTGTGTAACGGCACTCACTTTGCAACGCATGAAGCGATGATCGCGCACATAGAGCAGCACTTGAGCTTGCCAGAAAACGCGCCACATACCTTGTTGGTAAAAGGCGCCAATAGTGCAGGAATGAGTAAAATAGCCGCTGCTTTAAAGGAGAACTTTTCATGATAATTTGGCTTGCAGAGCTACTACAGCCACACTTTTCTTTTTTCCGTTTGTTCGAATACTTATCGTTTCGTGCAATCGCGAGCATTTTGACGGCTTTATGTCTGTCGCTGTGGATGGGACCTCGTTTAATTGAGCGTCTGCAAATGCTGCAAATTGGCCAAGTTGTTCGTAATGACGGCCCAGAATCTCACTTCAGTAAGCGTGGTACACCAACCATGGGTGGTGTGATGATCCTTGCTGCGATCATCATTACGGTCTTACTTTGGGCTGACTTATCAAACCCTTACGTTTGGGCCGTACTTGTCGTGCTAGGCGGTTACGGTGCAGTTGGTTTTGTTGATGATTATCGTAAAGTCGTTCGTAAGAACACTGATGGTCTGATTGCTCGTTGGAAGTACTTTTGGCAGTCGGCGATTGCTTTGGTAGTGGCATTTGCTCTGTATGCTCATGGGCAAGACACTGCAGCAACACAATTAGTGGTGCCTTTCTTTAAAGATGTGATGCCACAACTTGGTTTACTGTACATTGTTCTAACTTACTTTGTTATTGTGGGTACCAGTAACGCGGTAAACCTAACTGATGGCCTAGACGGCTTGGCGATTATGCCAACGGTTATGGTTGCAGCGGGTTTTGCTGTTATCGCTTGGGCGACAGGTAACGTTAACTTTGCAGCATACCTACACATCCCATACATCCCATACACCTCTGAACTGGTTGTGGTATGTACTGCTATCGTTGGTGCAGGCCTTGGCTTCCTATGGTTTAACACTTACCCAGCACAAGTATTCATGGGCGATGTTGGCTCTCTAGCACTGGGTGGTGCGTTAGGTGTGATTGCGGTACTCGTTCGTCAAGAGTTGGTACTAGTGATCATGGGGGGTGTGTTTGTAATGGAGACCTTGTCAGTAATCCTGCAGGTGGGCTCTTACAAATTACGTGGCCAGCGTATTTTCCGTATGGCACCGATTCACCACCACTATGAGCTGAAAGGCTGGCCAGAACCGCGTGTTATCGTGCGCTTTTGGATCATCTCAATGGTATTAGTACTGGTTGGCCTAGCGACACTGAAAGTTCGTTAATCCTGTATGAGCCTCTGAATAGGGGCTCTTTAAAACTATTAAGAGCATCTTGTTTAAATGGAACGTTGGCAAAATATTCAAAATGTAGTGGTTGTGGGGCTCGGTATTACCGGGCTCTCTGTCGTTAAACATCTCGTAAAATATCAGCCCCATACTTGCGTAAAGGTAATTGATACGCGAGAGCTACCACCAGGAAAGGAATCTTTGCCTGAGTCGGTTGAGCTGCATTCTGGAAGCTGGAATAGCCAATGGCTAGCTGAGGCTGATCTGGTGGTTGCTAACCCAGGCATTGCTTTAGCGACACCTGAAATTCAAGATGTGCTTCAAGCGGGTACGCCTGTCGTTGGCGACATCGAGCTGTTTGGTTGGGCTGTAGATAAGCCTGTTGTGGCGATTACTGGTTCAAACGGTAAGAGTACCGTGACGGATTTGACTGGTGTGCTTGCTAAGGCTGCTGGGCTTAATGTTGGCGTTGGCGGCAATATTGGCATTCCTGCCCTAGACCTTCTAGAACTTGATGCGGATTTATATGTCCTTGAACTTTCAAGTTTTCAGCTAGAAACTACATCGAATTTAAAACTTGCCGCTGCGGCATTCTTAAATCTGTCTGAAGATCATATGGATCGCTATCAAGGCATGGCTGATTACCGTGAGGCCAAGTTAAGAATCTTTAATAACGCGCAGTGTGCGATTGTTAATCGTGAAGACAAAGAGACTTACCCTGACCAGACAATGCCATTGTTGACTTTTGGCCTAGATAACCAAGAGTTTGGTGTATCAACGATTGATAGTACTGAGTGGTTGGTCGATCACGGTAAACCTGTCCTTGCTACCCAAGATTTAACATTGGTTGGACGTCACAATGTGGCGAATGCGTTAGTCTCACTTGCACTATTGAAGCAAGTTGGTATCGACTACAGCAAAAGTCTTGATGCTTTGAAGGCCTATAACGGTTTGACGCATCGTTGCCAAGTCGTGGCTGACAAGCGCGAAATCAAATGGGTTAATGACTCCAAAGCAACGAATGTAGCCAGCACATTGGCAGCCCTGTCTGGGTTGGAGTATCAAGGTACGTTATATCTTTTGGTTGGCGGCGTTGGTAAAGGTGCTGACTTTAGTGAGCTTGAACCAGTATTGGCGCAACTTGAGCGTGTTCAGCTGTGTTGTTTCGGTGAAGATGCAGATCAATTCATGCCTCTGCACCCATCGGCACAAAAGTTCGATACCATGCAGCAGATAATCGAATCTATCTCGCCACAGCTGGTGGCTGGAGATATGGTGATGCTGTCTCCGGCGTGCGCAAGCTTCGATCAATTTAATAATTTCATGGCAAGAGGTGATGCGTTCACTGAGCTTGCTCATGAGTATGCTTAACGTGTTGAAGGACTAACATTCAGTGCAAAGAGTCAAAGAGATTAATCAATCCATCTGGCAGTGGCTAAACCGTGCTACTCCCGAGGCGCTTTACGATCGTCAATTGGTGTGGATTGCTCTTGGGCTAATGCTGACAGGTTTGGTGATGGTGACGTCTGCTTCGTTCCCCATCAGTGCTCGTTTAACCGATCAGCCGTTTCACTTTATGTTCCGTCATGCCATCTTCCTTGTATTGGCGTTAGGTGTCTCTAGCGTCATATTGCAAATCCCGATGCAACGCTGGTTTCAATACAGTATGTATCTACTGGGCTTGTCCTTCTTCTTGCTGATTGTGGTATTAGCCGTCGGTAAGTCGGTTAACGGCGCATCGCGTTGGATCCCATTAGGGCTATTTAACTTACAACCCGCTGAAGTCGCCAAGTTATCGCTGTTTATCTTTATGGCGGGCTACTTGGTTCGGAAGCAAGATGAAGTGAGAAAAACCTTCTTCGGTGGTTTTGGTAAACCGATCATGGTATTCGGCGCTTTTGCCGTGCTGCTGCTAGGCCAGCCCGATTTAGGTACAGTAGTTGTAATGCTGGTGACCCTGTTCGGCATGCTATTCATTGCTGGTGCCAAGCTTTCACAGTTTATCGCCTTGATGGTGGCAGGTATTGCCGCGGTCGTCGGTTTGATTGTTATAGAACCTTATCGTGTTCGACGTGTTACCTCATTCTGGGAACCTTGGAACGACCCGTTCGGCAGTGGTTACCAGTTAACTCAGTCATTGATGGCGTTTGGCCGTGGTGATTGGATGGGGCAAGGGCTCGGTAACTCAATTCAGAAACTCGAATACTTACCCGAAGCGCACACCGATTTTGTATTTGCTGTGTTGGCAGAAGAATTGGGTTTTGTTGGCGTGACCTTGGTCTTGATACTCATCTTTAGCTTGGTTTTTAAAGCCATTTTTATTGGCAAAAAAGCCTTTGAACACGATCAAGTGTTCAGCGGCTATCTGGCTTTTGGTATTGGTATTTGGTTTGCGTTTCAGACGCTTGTTAACGTAGGTGCTGCATCTGGCATCGTTCCGACCAAAGGTCTAACCCTACCGCTAATCAGTTATGGTGGTTCGAGTTTAATTGTTATGTCTGTGGCGGTATCAATGCTGCTGCGCATTGACCACGAATGCCGAATGCAACAAAAAGAACAAGCTGATAGTCAAAACGAATTAGTAGAATAAGAATCTAACGTGATGAAACAAAACAAAAAACTTTTAGTGATGGCTGGTGGTACTGGCGGTCACGTTTTCCCAGGGTTAGCAGTAGCGAAAAAGCTTCAGCAACAAGGTTGGGAAATTCGCTGGTTAGGCACAGCAGACAGAATGGAAGCGGATTTAGTGCCAAAGCATGGCATTGAAATCGACTTCATCAAAGTGAAAGGCCTGCGTGGTCAAGGCATTAGCAAGTTAATTAAAGCGCCGTTCCAGATTATTAATGCCATACTTCAAGCAAGGCAACACATCAAAGCATGGCAGCCTGATGTGGTACTTGGTATGGGTGGCTACGTGAGTGGCCCGGGTGGTATCGCGGCATGGTTGTCTGGCATTCCAGTGGTTCTCCATGAACAAAATGCAGTGGCAGGTTTAACCAACCAATGGCTGTCTAAGATTGCTAAAAAGGTTTTCCAAGCTTTCCCTGGTGCTTTCCCTACCGCAGAAGTGGTGGGTAACCCAGTACGCGAAGATGTGGTTGCCTTAGCTGAACCCGAGCAACGCATGGCTGAGCGTGATGGTGACATCCGCATCTTGGTTATGGGCGGCAGTCAGGGCGCAAAAATCCTAAACGATACCTTGCCAGTAACGATGGCGCAGCTTGGTGAAGGCTTCACTGTGATGCACCAAGCGGGTAAGAACAATCAAGAACAAGTTATTGAGCAATACAAATCACATTCTGTTGGTAATGTTCAAGTGACTGAATTTATTGATGATGTGGCGCAAGCTTATGAGTGGGCAGATCTATTAGTGTGTCGCTCAGGTGCATTAACCGTATCAGAAGTGTCTGCGGCAGGTGTCGGTTCTATCTTCGTTCCGTTTATGCACAAAGACAGACAACAAGCGTTGAATGCCGACCATTTAGTTGAATGTGGCGCAGCGTTAATGATTGAACAGCCTCAACTAACGGCTGATAAGCTAGCGAACACTATCGCGCAGCTTGATAGAAATGAATTAAAAATGATGGCAACAAAAGCTCGTCAAGCCGCCAAGCTTGATGCTGATGTGACCGTCGCTGAAGCGATTAAAGCTTTAGCAAAATAATGAGATTGAATTGATGACGATTGAACATACCCAAGACTTAGCGCAAATCCGTGCAATGGTGCCAGAGATGCGCCGTGTTAAATCTATCCACTTCATTGGTATTGGTGGTGCCGGAATGAGCGGGATTGCTGAAGTCTTGCTAAATGAAGGCTACCAGATCACGGGTTCTGATATTGCTCAAAACCCAGTGACTGATCGTTTAGTTAGCAAGGGTGCGACCGTTTATATCGGTCACCAAGCGAGTAACGTTGCCGACGCAAGTGTGGTGGTTGTTTCAACCGCTATCAACGAAGAAAACCCAGAAATTATTGCAGCTCGTGAAGCGCGCACACCGATCGTTCGTCGTGCAGAAATGCTGGCTGAGCTGATGCGTTTTCGTCACGGTATTGCTGTGGCAGGTACGCACGGTAAAACAACCACGACTGCGCTAGTGACACAGATTTACTCGGAAGCCGGCCTAGATCCAACCTTCGTAAACGGTGGTTTGGTGAAAAGTGCAGGCACAAACGCACGTTTAGGTTCAAGCCGTATCCTTATCGCTGAAGCTGATGAAAGTGATGCGTCATTCTTACATCTGCAACCTATGGTTAGTATCGTGACAAACATTGAAGCGGATCATATGGATACCTATGGCGGCGATTTCGAAACGCTAAAGCAGACATTTATCGATTTCCTACACAACCTGCCGTTCTACGGCCAGGCTGTGATGTGTGTAGATGATCCTGTTGTACGTGAACTTATCCCTCAGGTGAGCCGCCAAGTGATTACTTACGGCTTCTCTGAAGACGCAGATATTCGTATTGAAAACTACGTACAAGAAGGTCAACAAGGCAAGTTTACGGTTGTACGTGAAGGTAAAGCTAACTTAGATATCACGTTGAACATTCCAGGTCGCCACAACGCATTGAATGCATCGGCTGCGATTGCTGTTGCAACAGAAGATGACATCAGCGATGAAGCGATTCTCAAAGCGATGGCGGGAACGGAAGGCACGGGTCGCCGTTTCGATCACCTAGGTGAGTATGAAACAGGTAAAGGCGTTGCAATGCTGGTCGATGATTACGGTCATCACCCAACCGAAGTTGATGTGACGATTCAAGCTGCTCGTAGTGGCTGGACTGATAAACGTCTTGTTATGATCTTCCAACCGCACCGTTATAGCCGTACTCGCGATCTGTATGATGATTTCGCGAACGTTCTTGAGCAGGTTGATGTCCTAATTCTGTTAGATGTTTATTCTGCAGGTGAGAAACCTATTGCAGGGGCTGACGGACGTTCATTAAGTCGAACTATTCGTGGGCGTGGTAAGATAGACCCAATCTTTGTTGCCGATATCAACGCACTGCCATCGGCTTTAGCCAACGTAATTCAAGGCGGTGACCTTGTTTTAACGCAGGGTGCAGGCGATGTTGGTCGAGTAGCGAAGCAGTTGGAATCGTTACAGTTAGACATTAATAAAATGCAGAACGCGTAACAGAATACTGTCTACAGACTGTGGTCAATCGCTCACTTCTTGCGATTGACCTAAAATTGACCAAAAATCTTATTATCAACGTTTGATAGTTTGATTTTGCTCAGTATAATTCATAGGTTAAAGTAAGTGCTTTTACCTCTATTACGAAGATAGGGAATAGAATTGCGAACCAACGACAGGGAATGCGGGCTTTGGTAGAAAGTACTTTTAGCGAAAACCGCCACCTATTCAGTTTACCGTCGCTCAAGAAACACGCCTTAGGCGGGTCTTTTTTTGTCATGGTATTGCTATTCATTGGGTTTCTTTTCTATACCACACTAACTTGGATGTGGGACGATCAGCGATTGCCTCTCTCCAAAATAGTACTTCAAGGCGACTTAACTTACGTAACCGCTGGTGATGTTCAACATGCCTTTAGCGAGCTAGAGCACATTGGAACCTTCATGTCGCAAGACATCGGTGTGTTGCAAGACAGTTTAGAAGCGTTACCTTGGGTTTCAGTGGTCTCCATTCGTAAGCAGTGGCCAGACACAATAAAAGTATTTTTGACTGAGTACCATGCGGCAGCAATCTGGAACGGTAACATGCTGCTGAATGACGATGGTCAGGTGTTTAATGGTGATATCGGCCTGTTGAAGGGCGATAGAGTTAAGCTTTACGGCCCAGACGGCACCAGCCAAGAAGTGATAGAAAAGTGGCGACAGATAACCCCTTTGATTAACAGTCTAGGGTTAACCGTTACCTCTCTCGTTCTCAATGAGCGTCGCGCTTGGCAAATAATCCTAGATAACGGTATCCGTTTAGAACTAGGTAAAGATTCTTTAGATGAGCGTGTTGAACGCTTCATTTCGCTTTACAACGAACTTGGTAGTAAAGCGAATCAAGTGAGCTACATCGACCTCAGGTATGATACGGGAGCCGCTGTAGGCTGGTTTCCAGAGCAAGAGTTAGAAGAGAGCACAGATGACTAAGACCGCAGATGACAACATAATCGTTGGTCTTGATATAGGCACTGCGACCATATCAGCTCTGGTTGGTGAAATATTGCCTGATGGTCAAATCAATATCATTGGCTCTGGGCAAAGCCCATCCAGAGGTATGGATAAAGGTGGTGTGAACGACCTAGAGTCGGTAGTTAAGTCAGTTCAGCGAGCAATTGATCAAGCAGAGTTGATGGCGGAATGCCAAATCAGCAATGTGTTTATCTCGCTATCAGGCAAACATATCGCAAGCCGAATTGAAAAAGGCATGGGCACTATCTCTGATGAAGAGGTGTCTCAAGACGATATGGATCGAGCGATCCATACCGCGAAATCAATTAAAATAGGTGATGAGCAGAGAATTCTGCACGTGATCCCACAAGAATTTACCATTGATTATCAAGAAGGGATTAAGAACCCACTTGGCTTATCTGGTGTTCGAATGGAAGTCAGTGTTCACCTAATTTCTTGCCATAGCGACATGGCGAGAAACATTATTAAAGCTGTTGAACGATGTGGTCTCACAGTAGAACAAATCGTGTTTTCAGGACTTGCCTCAAGCAATGCGGTAATTACTGAAGACGAGAGAGAGCTTGGAGTATGTGTTGTCGATATCGGTGCGGGTACAATGGATATTTCCATTTGGACTGGCGGCGCACTTCGACACACAGAAGTCTTTTCCTACGCAGGAAATGCAGTAACCAGTGATATTGCCTTCGCTTTCGGCACGCCAGTGAGCGATGCTGAAGAGATAAAAGTAAACCATGGTTGCGCTCTGAGTGAACTCGTAAGCAAGGATGACTCTGTTAACGTCCCAAGTGTTGGTGGTCGCCCATCGAGAAGTTTGCAACGACAAACTTTGTCGGAAGTGATTGAACCACGTTACACTGAACTTATGGGTCTCGTTAACCAAACTATTGATACGGTTCAATTACAGCTACGAGATGAAGGTATTAAACACCACCTTGCAGCTGGCGTCGTTCTTACTGGTGGAGCGGCACAAATTGACGGATTGGTAGAGTGTGCGGAACGTGTTTTCCGCAATCAAGTTCGAGTTGGTAAGCCGTTAGAAGTTAGTGGCTTAACTGACTATGTTAAAGAGCCGTATCATTCTACGGCGGTTGGTTTACTTCATTACGCAAGAGATTGTCAGATCAGTGATGAAGGTGATTACAGCGAACCTAAGCGTTCAGCACCTTCTATGTCTGGTTTATTTGGCAAATTGCGTAATTGGATACAAAAAGAGTTTTAACCTGAGTTGCAGGAAAAAACGGAGATAACACATGTTTGAACCGATGATGGAAATGTCTGACGATGCAGTAATTAAAGTCGTTGGAGTTGGTGGCGGTGGCGGTAACGCTGTTGAGCACATGGTACGTGAATCAATCGAAGGCGTAGAATTCATCAGTGTTAACACTGATGCACAAGCACTTCGTAAAACAAGCGTGAGCAGCGTGATCCAAATTGGTGGTGATATCACTAAAGGTTTGGGCGCTGGTGCAAACCCACAAGTAGGCCGTGATGCAGCTCTCGAAGATCGAGAAAGAATTAAAGAAGTTCTAACTGGCGCCGATATGGTATTTATCGCAGCTGGTATGGGCGGTGGTACTGGTACAGGTGCTGCTCCAGTTATTGCTGAAGTTGCGAAAGAGTTGGGTGTGCTGACGGTTGCTGTTGTAACTAAGCCATTTAGCTTTGAAGGCAAAAAGCGTTTAGCGTTTGCTGAGCAAGGTATTGAAGAGCTTTCTAAACATGTGGATTCATTAATTACGATTCCAAATGAAAAGCTACTTAAAGTACTTGGCCGCGGCGTAACTCTGCTAGAAGCTTTCGCAAGTGCAAATGATGTACTTAAAAACGCTGTACAAGGTATCGCTGAGCTAATTACTCGCCCTGGTATGATTAACGTCGATTTCGCGGATGTTCGCACCGTAATGTCTGAGATGGGTCATGCAATGATGGGTAGCGGTATCGCAAAAGGTGAAGATCGTGCTGAAGAAGCTGCTGAAACGGCAATTTCTAGCCCACTACTAGAAGACATCGACCTAGCTGGCGCACGTGGCGTTCTTGTGAACATCACAGCAGGCCTAGATATGCGTCTAGATGAATTCGAAACAGTAGGTAATACAGTTAAGGCATTCGCATCTGATAACGCAACAGTTGTGATTGGTACTTCTCTAGACCCTGATATGACGGATGAAATCCGTGTAACTGTTGTAGCAACAGGTATCGGCACAGAGAAAAAACCAGACATTACATTAGTTGCTGGTGGTAAAGCTAAGGTTGCACCAACTCCTCAACCACAGGTAGCGGCTCAAACTGCACCAAAAGTGGAAGAGAAAGTGGCACAACCATTGCAAGAAAAAACTGAGGTTAAACCTCAAGTTAAGCCGCAACCAACAACGTCACCTGTTTCTTCAGGTACAGGCGCTAGCCAAAGTGCAGCACCTAAGGCTGAGAAAGAGAGTGGATACTTAGATATTCCAGCATTCTTACGACGTCAGGCTGATTAACAAATACCCAAAATTTGACTATCGTCGAATTAATGGTAAAATTCGCGGTCGGTAAATACTGACCGTGATTTGTAGCACTGATAACGAGGCAAGCAGATGATCAGACAACGTACTCTGAAAGAAATTGTGAAAACAACTGGTGTGGGTCTCCACTCTGGTCGTAAAGTCACACTTACTCTTCGCCCGGCAGCTGCAAATACAGGTATTGTTTATCGTCGTACAGATGTAAATCCACCTGTAGATTTCCCAGCTGATCCAGCGTCAGTTCGTGACACTATGCTATGTACAGCTCTTGTTAATGACGAAGGCGTACGTATCTCTACAGTGGAACACCTTAACGCAGCTTTAGCGGGTATGGGCATCGACAACATTATTGTTGAAGTAGATGCACCTGAGATCCCAATTATGGATGGTAGCGCAAGCCCATTCGTATACTTGCTACAGCAAGCGGGTGTAGAAACACTGAATGCAGCGAAGCGTTTTATTCGTATCAAAAAGCCTATCCGTTTTGAAGATGGCGATAAGTGGGCAGAGTTTGTTCCATTTAACGGCTTCCGTATGGACTTTGAGATCGACTTTAACCACCCAGCAATTGAATCTGATGAGCAACGTTTGTTGTTTGATTTCTCTTCACAAGGTTTTGTGAAAGAAATCTCTCGCGCTCGTACTTTCGGCTTCATGCGCGACATTGAGTATCTACAATCTCAAAACCTAGTACTTGGTGGTAGCTTTGATAATGCTATCGTACTTGACGAATACCGAATTCTTAATGAAGAGGGTCTACGTTTTGACAATGAGTTCGTAACTCATAAAGTACTAGATGCGATTGGTGACTTGTACATGTGTGGACACGCTATTATTGGTGAGTTTCGTGCATACAAATCAGGTCACGGCTTAAACAACCAACTACTACGTGCAGTACTTGCTGACGCAGAAGCTTGGGAATGGGCAACATTCGAAGAAGAAGTAGGCTCTCCTGTTGCATTTGCTGAACCAGGAATGGTTCTAGCGTAATTGTTGTTTACAGCAATATAAGATTTCGAAAACCAGGTCATTGACCTGGTTTTTTTGTATCTATTTTCCAGATACAGTGTCGTCAACATCCGAAAGTTGTCTCCCAATGAGCTGCAGTCTGGCTAATCCATCAGCAATTAGAAAGAAAAGTTCCAAGCACATCAAACAAATGGGGTTATAAATGGTTGTTGGTGTGAAAATTACTTACACTAAAGGGCATTAATTTTAACTCAAGCCTTGAAAACTCTACTCTCAAGTACAATATCAAAGATACTAGATTTATCTCAGTATCCTTGGTTAGTAACTGAAGACTAGTTCATAGCTAGTAGAGACACTGACGGCATTTAAAATAGATCGCGGACGATCTGAGAACGAAGAGATTCCAAGCACATGATTACTAAGCTGCTGACAAAGGTAATTGGCAGTCGCAATGACAGAACACTGCGCCGCCTTAGAAAAATTGTAAAAGAAATTAATAACTTCGAACCAACGTTTGAAGCACTTTCAGACGAAGAACTAAAAGCAAAAACGGTTGAATTTCGTGAGCGCTTAGATAAAGGTGAATCGCTAGACCAACTTCTACCTGAAGCATTTGCTACGGTACGTGAAGCGTCTAAGCGTGTTTACGGCATGCGTCACTTTGACGTGCAAATGATTGGTGGCATGGTTCTAAATGCTGGCCAAATTGCAGAAATGCGTACTGGTGAAGGTAAGACTCTTACAGCAACCCTACCAGCTTATCTTAACGCCCTACCTAGCAAAGGTGTTCACGTAGTAACGGTGAACGACTACCTAGCGAAGCGTGATGCGGAAACAAACCGCCCATTATTTGAATTCCTTGGTATGACTGTTGGCGTAAACGTGCCAAACATGGCTCCACCAGAGAAGAAAGAAGCGTACCAAGCGGATATCCTATACGGAACAAACAACGAGTTTGGCTTCGATTACCTACGTGACAACATGGCTTTCCGTGCTGAAGATCGTGTTCAACGTGAGCGCTTCTTTGCTGTTGTCGATGAGGTTGACTCAATCTTAATCGATGAAGCTCGTACTCCACTTATTATCTCTGGCCCAGCTGAAGATAGTTCAGATCTTTACACGCGTATTAACACGTTGATCCCTAACCTTGAGCGCCAAGATAAAGAAGATTCTGAAGAGTACCGTGGTGAAGGTCACTACACCATGGACGAGAAATCGAAACAGGTTCACCTGACTGAAAACGGTCAAGAATTTGTAGAAGAGCTAATGGTCAAAAACGGCCTGATGGAAGAGGGTGACACGCTTTACTCTCCAACTAATATCAGCCTATTGCACCATGTTAATGCAGCGCTGCGTGCACACGTACTGTTTGAGAAAGACGTCGACTACATCGTTACTGAAGAAGGCGAAGTGGTTATCGTTGATGAACATACTGGTCGTACTATGCCAGGTCGTCGTTGGTCTGAAGGTTTACACCAAGCTGTTGAAGCTAAAGAAGGTGTGAAGATTCAGAATGAAAACCAGACGCTAGCATCGATTACATTCCAGAACTTCTTCCGTCTATACGAAAAACTGTCAGGTATGACAGGTACAGCCGATACAGAAGCTTTCGAATTTCAGTCTATCTACGGCCTAGAAACAGTGGTTATCCCAACCAACAAGCCTATGGTTCGTAACGATATGCCAGATGTGGTTTATCGTACCGAAGAAGACAAGTTCAATGCGATCATTGAAGACATCAAAGACCGTGTAGCTGCTGGTCAGCCATCATTGGTTGGTACGGTTTCTATCGAGAAGTCTGAACTACTGTCTAACGCACTGAAAAAAGCAAAAATTAAGCACAGCGTTCTAAATGCTAAATTCCACGAAATGGAAGCAGAGATCGTTGCACAAGCTGGTATGCCGAGTGCGGTAACTATCGCAACTAACATGGCTGGTCGTGGTACCGATATCGTATTAGGTGGTAGCTGGCAGGCACAAGTTGAGAAGCTAGAGAATCCAACCAAAGAGCAGATCGAGAAGATCAAAGCTGACTGGAGAGTAATCCACGATAAAGTGCTTGAGTCAGGTGGTCTGCACATCATTGGTACTGAGCGTCATGAATCTCGCCGTATCGACAACCAGCTACGTGGTCGTTCTGGTCGTCAAGGTGATGCGGGTTCTTCTCGTTTCTACCTATCAATGGAAGATTCTCTGCTACGTATCTTCACATCGGATCGTATGGCTGGTCTTATCCAAAGTGGTATGGACGAAGGCGAAGCGATCGAATCTAAGATGCTTTCTCGCTCAATTGAAAAAGCACAACGTAAAGTTGAAGGTCGTAACTTCGATATTCGTAAGCAGCTTCTTGAGTACGATGATGTAGCCAATGACCAACGTAAAGTGGTTTATGAGCTTCGTGATGAACTGATGAGCTCTGACGATATCAGTGAGATGATCGAACACAACCGTGAAGATGTATTGGCATCAGTGATTGATGAATACATCGCACCTCAGTCTCTTGAAGATATGTGGGATATCGCGGGTCTGCAAGATCGTCTGAAGAATGACTTCGATCTAGACTTTGATATTCAAGGTTGGTTAGACGAAGACGACAAGCTTTATGAAGAAGCATTGCGTGAGCGTATTCTTGCTATGGCGGTTGATTCGTACAAACAGAAAGAAGAAGTGGTTGGTGCTCAAGTACTGCGTAACTTCGAGAAATCTGTGATGCTACAAACGCTAGACGGCCTTTGGAAAGAGCACTTGGCTGCGATGGATCACCTTCGTCAAGGTATCCACTTACGTGGTTATGCTCAGAAGAACCCGAAACAAGAGTACAAGCGCGAGTCGTTTGAACTGTTTGAAGGCCTACTAGATGTACTGAAAACAGACGTTGTTACCATCCTTTCTAAAGTGCGCGTTCAGCAACAAGAAGAAGTTGAAAAGATGGAAGCTCAACGTCAAGCTCAAGCTGAAGAAGCGGCGCGTCGTGCACAAGCGCAACATGCAACAGCTGAAAACCAGCTAGCTGACGATGAAGCTGAAGCGGCATCTCCACAAACGGTAGTGCGTGACGAGCGTAAAGTGGGTCGTAACGAGCCATGCCCATGTGGTAGCGGTAAGAAGTACAAGCAGTGTCACGGTAAAATCGCGTAAGTTTAATGAATCGTTGCTGTAGCGCATGATAGCTGCGTTGGTGGTACTCACTTACAGTCGTAAGCTCCGTGCCACCGCCTTGCTCTCATACACTACAACTTAGCTTCATAAAACTGACAAATAGAATATAAAGAGTCGCTTAGGCGGCTCTTTTTGTATGTAAATTTCATGGCTTACTTTGTTACGCAAGGAAGTCGCCATTCCCTATAGCGAGAACGAGCGTAGTAGGGAATCTCGTTTAGTTAGGCTCACGTTGTTTTAGCTCCCCAGCTCAGTCGGTCCTCCTTCTTGAGGATGACGTATTCAGGGACTATGTGAGTTCACGTTTTATTAAGGAACACCATCATATGAAAAGAATCCACATTGTAGCGGGCATTATCTTCAACCAAGATAAGTCACAGGTATTTATCACTAAACGTCCAGACGACAAACACAAAGGCGGTTTCTGGGAATTTCCAGGTGGCAAGGTTGAAGAGGGTGAAACCATTGAGCAAGCGATGACTCGCGAGCTTGATGAAGAGATTGGCATCAAGGTGACAGAGCAGTCTCTGTTTGAGCACCTTGAATTTGATTACACCGATAAGTCGCTTAAGTTCGACTTCATCCTTGTGACCGACTTTGAAGAGCAGCCTTATGGCAAAGAAGGTCAACAAGGTGAATGGGTAAGCCTAGAATCATTGAATCAATACGCCTTCCCAGAGGCAAATGTGCCAATTTTAGAGCGAGTAATAAAAGAGTTTTCGTAATTGCTAGCCTGAGTTTGAGATTGTTGTTAGTTTAAAGAGATTAATCGATTGAACGTTGCTGCAAGAGATAAGTGGCAACGGTAACCAAAACAATGGAGATATTCGCAGTGGTAAGAATTGCAATTGCAGGAGCAGCGGGCCGCATGGGCCGCAACTTGGTGAAAGCCGCTCATCATAATTCAGAAGCAAGTGTTGGAGCTGGTTCAGAGCGTCCAGAGTCATCTTTGGTCGGCGTAGATGTCGGCGAGTTATGCGGTGAAGGTCGTTTTGATGTTGCTTTAGTCGATGATTTGTCTAAAGCCATCGAAGGGTTTGATGTGATTGTCGATTTTACTGCCCCTGTTAGCACATTAGCGAATATTGAACTTTGTAAACGTCACGGTAAAAAACTGATCATCGGTACAACGGGCTTCTCTGAAGAAGAGAAGCAGGTGATTGATGCTGCTTCAAAAGAGATGGCTATCGTAATGGCACCTAACTACAGCGTTGGTGTGAACCTTGTATTTAAGCTGCTAGAGAAGGCCGCTAAAGTGATGGGCGATTACTGTGATGTCGAGATCGTTGAGGCGCACCACCGCCATAAAGTCGATGCACCGTCAGGTACTGCGATTGGTATGGGCGAAGCTATTGCGGGTGCTATGGGCAACGAGCTGAACGATGTAGCTGTATGGTCACGCGAGGGTATTACTGGCGAGCGCACTAAAGATGAGATTGGTTTCGCGACGATTCGTGCCGGTGACATTATTGGTGAACACACCGCTATGTTTGCTGATATCGGTGAACGAGTGGAAATTACCCATAAAGCCACTGATCGAATGACCTTTGCTAATGGCGCAATCAAGGCCGCGGTTTGGTTAAATGATAAACCAGCAGGCTTTTATACCATGACGGATGTGCTTGGTTTGAATGACCTATAAATAGATATTTATGCGCTGGCAATTGCCGGCGCTTTCTTTATTTGGTGCCTTTTCCTTAGTAATCTCACTTCTCCGATCTTCCTTCTACTTTCTTCTTATCGCCTTTTTGACTCCATTTCTATGCTGTTTATGTGGTCTTTAGTATGTTTTTTGTTTTAGATCTTTAAATTGTCATGTTTTCTCTTGGTATTTATCGATTGCGTTTTGTTGCTGATATTTTTATCACTCTATGGTTGGCTAAAATGAGGGGTGAAAATTAGAAAATCGTAATATTCGAGCTAAATGCGTATGAAAGTTGAACTTTTGGAGCTTTGAGGGGGTAAATTGAATTAGTCCTTACAAATGTTTAATTTCTTTTGAGTTAAATGTTGACACGTATCACGCAGATCACTAAAATACCGCCAATTTGTCTAATTTCCATAAACACGCAGTTTTTGGTGTTGCAGGAAGGTAGATTTGCAAATTAAATCAATTTTAATGCATTTTTATTTCTGGAGGTTGTCTTGAAGAAGTCAGCACTACTCGTCCTAGAAGATGGGACAGTATTTCACGGTGAAGCCATTGGCGCTGTAGGTTCTGCAGTTGGTGAAGTCGTTTTTAATACCTCGATGACGGGGTACCAAGAAATCCTCACTGATCCTTCCTATTCTCAACAAATCGTTACCCTTACTTACCCTCACATTGGCAATACCGGAACCAATTCCGAAGACGAAGAATCTTCTTCAATCCACGCTCAAGGCCTTGTGATTCGCGATCTCCCTCTAATCGCTTCTAACTTCCGTAATGAACAATCCCTTTCTGATTACCTTAAGTCGCAAAACGTTGTTGGTATCGCTGATATCGATACTCGTAAGCTGACGCGTATTCTTCGTGAAAAAGGCGCACAGAACGGTTGTATCGTAGCTGGCTCTTCAGTAAACGATGGAAACCTAGACGAAGCTCTAGCTCTTGCTAAAGCAAAAGAATTCCCTGGCCTGAAAGGTATGGACCTTGCGAAAGAAGTTACAACAAAAGAAGCGTATCAATGGAAACAAGGTTCGTGGACGCTTACGGGTGGACTTCCTGAAGCGAAAGCAGACTCAGAATTGCCATACCACGTTGTTGCTTATGACTTCGGTGCAAAACGAAACATCCTACGAATGCTTGTTGACCGCGGCTGCCGCCTAACGGTTGTTCCTGCTGAGACTTCAGCTGAAGAAGTACTTGCTCTGAACCCAGACGGTGTTTTCCTTTCAAATGGCCCTGGTGACCCAGAACCATGTACTTACGCAATTGAAGCGACAAAAGTGTTCCTAGAAAAAGGCTTACCAATCTTCGGTATCTGTCTAGGTCACCAGATTCTTGCTCTTGCGTCAGGCGCTAAGACAGTGAAGATGAAGTTTGGTCACCACGGCGCAAACCACCCGGTTAAAGATTTAGATCGTGATGTTGTGATGATTACTTCGCAAAACCACGGCTTTGCTGCTGACGAAGAAACCCTTCCAGAGACATTACGTGCAACGCACAAATCACTATTTGATGGTTCTCTACAAGGTATTCACCGTACAGACAAACCAGCATTCAGCTTCCAAGGTCACCCTGAAGCAAGCCCAGGTCCAGAAGATGCAGCGCCGTTATTCGACCACTTTATTGAACTAATCAAACAGCACACAGCGTAATTCGGAGTAGTAGACAATGCCAAAACGTACTGACATTAAAAGTATTCTTATTCTAGGTGCTGGCCCGATCGTTATCGGCCAAGCATGTGAGTTCGATTACTCTGGTGCTCAAGCTTGTAAAGCGCTTCGCGAAGAAGGTTACCGAGTTATTCTTGTAAACTCAAACCCAGCGACAATCATGACTGACCCAGACATGGCAGATGCAACTTACATCGAGCCTATCCAATGGGAAGTTGTGCGTAACATCATCGCTAAAGAGAAGCCTGATGCAGTTCTACCTACTATGGGTGGCCAAACTGCATTGAACTGTGCTCTAGACCTAGAAAAGCACGGCGTTCTTGAAGAGTTCGGTGTTGAAATGATTGGTGCAACGGCTGACGCTATCGATAAAGCAGAAGACCGTTCACGCTTCGATAAAGCAATGAAAGCAATTGGCCTTGAGTGTCCAACTGCTGATACAGCGAAAACGATGGAAGAAGCTTACAAAGTTTTAGACATGGTTGGCTTCCCTTGTATCATTCGTCCATCGTTCACGATGGGTGGTACTGGTGGCGGTATCGCTTACAACAAAGAAGAATTTGAAGAAATCTGTCGTCGTGGTTTGGATTTATCTCCAACTAACGAACTTCTTATCGATGAATCACTTATCGGTTGGAAAGAGTACGAGATGGAAGTGGTTCGTGACAAAAACGACAACTGCATCATCGTATGTGCGATTGAAAACTTCGACCCTATGGGTATTCACACTGGTGACTCAATCACCGTGGCTCCAGCTCAAACGCTGACAGACAAAGAATACCAACTAATGCGTAACGCATCTCTAGCAGTACTACGCGAGATTGGTGTTGAAACAGGTGGTTCAAACGTACAGTTTGGTATCAACCCGAAAGATGGCCGTATGGTTATCATCGAGATGAACCCACGTGTATCTCGCTCTTCTGCACTAGCATCTAAAGCAACAGGTTTCCCAATCGCTAAGATTGCAGCGAAACTGGCTGTTGGTTTCACGCTAGACGAGCTAATGAATGACATCACTGGCGGCGCAACTCCAGCATCATTCGAACCAACAATCGACTACGTAGTAACTAAGATTCCTCGTTTTAACTTCGAGAAGTTTGCAGGTGCTAACGACCGCCTAACGACGCAAATGAAGTCGGTTGGTGAAGTTATGGCCATCGGCCGTAACCAACAAGAATCTCTACAAAAAGCACTTCGCGGCCTAGAAGTTGGCGCGACTGGTTTTGACGAAATGGTAGACCTAGACGCACCAGATGCTCTAACGACTATCCGTCACGAACTTAAAGAAGCTGGCGCAGAGCGTATTTGGTACATCGCTGACGCATTCCGTGCTGGTATGTCGGTAGATGGTGTATTCAACCTAACGCAAATCGACCGTTGGTTCCTAGTTCAAATCGAAGACATCGTTAAGCTAGAGCAAGAACTTAAAGCGAAAGGCTTTGCTGGTCTAAATAAAGACGAGCTAAACAAGCTTAAGCGTAAAGGTTTTGCTGATGCGCGCCTATCTAAGATTCTAGGTGTAGCGGAAAGCGAAATCCGTCGTCTACGTGACCAATACGATATCCACCCGGTATACAAGCGTGTAGATACGTGTGCAGCTGAGTTCTCTTCAGATACGGCTTACATGTACTCATCTTACGATGACGAGTGTGAAGCAAACCCAACAGACAAAGAAAAAATCATGATTCTAGGCGGCGGTCCAAACCGTATCGGCCAAGGCATTGAATTTGACTACTGTTGTGTACACGCATCACTAGCGCTACGTGAAGATGGCTACGAAACTATCATGGTTAACTGTAACCCTGAGACAGTTTCTACAGACTACGATACGTCTGACCGTCTGTACTTCGAACCAGTAACTCTGGAAGACGTACTAGCAATCGCTCGTGTTGAGAAGCCAAAAGGCGTTATCGTTCAGTACGGTGGTCAAACGCCACTTAAACTGGCACGTGCTCTTGAAGCTGCTGGCGTACCAATCATCGGTACTAGCCCAGACGCAATCGACCGTGCAGAAGACCGTGAGCGTTTCCAAGTTGCTGTAGACCGTCTAGGCCTACTTCAACCAGAAAACGCGACAGTAACAACAATGGAGCAAGCGGTAGAGAAATCTCGTGAAATCGGCTTCCCACTTGTTGTACGTCCTTCTTACGTACTTGGTGGTCGTGCGATGGAAATCGTATACGACGAGCAAGACCTACGTCGCTACTTCAACGAAGCAGTTAGCGTATCAAACGAATCTCCAGTACTACTTGATAGCTTCCTAGATGACGCTGTTGAAGTAGACGTAGATGCGATTTGTGACGGTGAGCGCGTTGTAATCGGCGGTATTATGGAGCACATCGAGCAAGCGGGTGTTCACTCTGGTGACTCAGCATGTTCTCTTCCTGCATACACGCTAAGCCAAGAAATCCAAGACGTAATGCGCGAGCAAGTTGAAAAGCTAGCGTTCGAGTTGGGTGTTCGTGGTCTGATGAACACGCAGTTTGCTGTTAAGAACAATGAAGTGTACCTAATCGAGGTTAACCCTCGTGCAGCACGTACGGTTCCATTCGTATCTAAAGCAACTGGTGCGCCAATCGCTAAGATTGCCGCTCGTGTAATGGCGGGTCAATCTCTAGAGTCTCAAGGCTTTACCAAAGAAATCATCCCACCTTACTACTCAGTGAAAGAAGTTGTACTTCCATTCAACAAGTTCCCTGGTGTTGACCCACTGTTAGGCCCAGAAATGCGCTCTACTGGTGAAGTTATGGGTGTTGGTGCGACGTTCGCAGAAGCATACTCTAAAGCTGAATTGGGTTGTGGTAACATCTACCCAGAAGGCGGTCGTGCACTTCTTTCTGTTCGCGAAGGCGACAAAGAGCGTGTTGTTGACCTAGCATCTAAACTATCTAAGCTTGGTTACCAGCTAGACGCAACTCACGGTACTGCGGTTATCCTTGGCGAAGCGGGCATCAACCCACGTCTAGTAAACAAGGTACACGAAGGTCGTCCTCACATTCTTGACCGTATCAAGAACAACGAGTATACGTACATCGTGAACACTGCAGCTGGCCGTCAAGCGATTGAAGATTCTAAAGTTCTTCGTCGTGGTGCACTTGCTGAGAAAGTTAACTACACGACTACGCTAAATGCTGCATTCGCGACTTGTATGGCGCACACTGCAGACGCGAAAACGTCAGTAACTTCAGTTCAAGAGCTACACGCTCAGGTTAAAGCTTCTCAAGCTTAATCGCCTAAAGTGTATCGCTGATATGCGGATATAAATGCTCAAAGCCCACTCCTCGGAGTGGGCTTTTTTATGTCTGTTATTCCGCGGTAGCTTAATGATGAATATTTGGAATAGGTTAGAATCTTGTGTTTCGTTATTGCTCGTCTGCTGTGAGTGGTAACTTGTCGCTACACAGGATTTTAAGGCGTTGGGTATATGGAAATTACTCTAGAAATATTGGCTATCTTGTTTGTTGTTGCAACGGCAGCAGGCTTTATTGATGCAATGGCTGGCGGCGGTGGGTTACTGACTCTACCTGCATTGCTAGCGGCTGGAGTTCCACCCACGCAGGCACTGGCAACCAACAAACTCCAAAGCTCATTTGGCAGCTTCTCCGCGAGTTGGTATTTCGTGCGCAACGGTATCGTCAGCATCAAAGAGATGCGCCTTGCTATCTTTTGTACCTTTATTGGCTCTGCAATTGGCGCTGAGTTAGTCCAGCACATTGATGCGAGCCTACTGACCAGTGTTATCCCACTGCTGCTTATCGCTATCTCTCTCTATTTCCTGTTGGCACCCCAAACTAGAGCGTCTGAAGGAAAACAGAAGATCTCTGAGGCGATGTTTGCTCTGTGTATTGGTGGCGGCGTGGGTTTCTATGATGGCTTTTTTGGCCCAGGAACAGGTTCTATCTTCACCGTCTGCTTTGTTGCTATTGGTCACTTCTCGTTAGTCGATGCTACGGCGCGTACTAAAGTACTTAACTTTACCTCGAATATCGCTGCCTTAATTTTCTTTATTTTGGCTGGTTTGCCTATTTGGGAGTTGGGATTAGTGATGGCGGTCGGTGGATTTATGGGCGCTCAGCTTGGCGCTAAAGTGGTGGTGACAAAAGGGCAGAAATGGATTCGCCCCCTTGTGATCGTGATGTCGATGCTAATGGCGTCTAAACTGCTTTGGGAACAGCATCAACAATGGATTCTATCAGTGTTTTAACTCGTGGAGACTGGTAACTATTTGGTCTGACACAGATATGAATCGGCCGAATCAAGCCTGCTAATTCGGTGAAGCTATACAGATATTGAGGCTCAATATTGAGTGTTTTTACGATAGAGAGCGGGATCAACGCTGGCCCAGTCCCGCCCAATGCAAGTTGCGCCGCTGCGGTGTAGGCATCCATCTCCATCAAGGGTTTGATACCAAATTTTTCTAATACAGAAAGTTGATAAGAATTGGCTGGATTGGTCATGTCGTTAGTGATGACCATTGGAGGGAGATCCGTTAGCGGCGACTTACTCACTATGTAAAACGGTTCATCAAAAAGATGGAAGGTCATCAACCCATGATGTGGTGGCAGTAAGCCAGCACACAACCCCAAGGTCGCCTTGCCGGACTGCACCCGTTCGATAATTCTCGGCGTGTGGTTGGTGGTAATGGTGATGTACTTATCTTGCTGGATGAACTGGCCCATCATCTCACCTAAATAACCGGCTATCAGAGACTTATTGCTGTCTAGGGTGATGAGAGTGGTATCTTCCAACTCTTGCTGTTCATAAATAAGCCCACGAAGTTCATTGAATGTCGGGCCAATACTCTCGATTAATGCTATCGCATCTGGCGTGAGTTTTATCTGTCGGCCACTCGGTTCAATGAGCTTTTTACCTAGCTTCTTTTCTAAATTCGCAATCCGTTTGCTGACCGCTGATTGGCTGATATAAAGCAAACTGCCTGTGCGGCTCATGGTCTTTGCTTTACTCAATACCAGTAGAGTTTCGATTCCTTCGAGTAGCATTGGGTTATATTCATGAAATTTGGGAATGATTGTTTCAACTTACCTCAAACAACATTCATTCTCTAGTCTTGAAACTAAAGCTTTGAACCAAGTTAGGTATTTTTAGCTATGCTCGCACGTGTAGCGCGAGAGCATAATAATTGTGTTGGGGAGCTCAAATTAAGAAAGGCTCCTTTACGGAGCCTTTCACTTTGTAACGATAGCTTATTTGATAGCGAAGGTCGGCAATGATAAATGCCAACGAATAGCGCCAAGCCTTATCAATAGTGTTGAGAACACGCCGGCCAGAAATGCAGTTTCTGAATCGTGCCCCATGCTGATCGCCATGGTATGGAAAGCACCACCAATGATACAAGCGGTCGCGTAGACTTCACTTCTTAGAATCATAGGCACTTCACGGGCAAGCACGTCGCGGATAATACCGCCACCGCAACCGGTGATGACACCCATGATGATGGCCACTAGTGCTGAATCTTGATAGATAAGCGCTTTTTCCACGCCAATGCCAACAAACACCGCTAGGCCAATCGCATCACATACCGGCAATATCCACCAAGCCAGACGTTTCGGGCGTCTTACAATAATCATGGTCAGCAAACAGGTGATGATGATGACCCAAAGGTAGGTGGTATCGGTGATCCAAAACACGGGAGTTGCACCCAATGCCATGTCACGAATTGTGCCGCCGCCAATCGCGGTTACACTGCCTAGAACGGCTACGCCAAAGGGATCCATCTTAAGACGGCCAGCGACAAATACGCCTGAGACGGCAAAGATGGCAGTGCCAAATAAATCGATAATATAAAGCAGCATGGAGTCCATGATACTGGTGCTCTTATAGTTAAAATTGTAGGGACAGGTCGGTGGCGAATTGTACGAAAAAACGCAGCAAATAGTTAGTGATTTTGCCTAGCTCTATCAAAGAAATCGCACACTTGTTGGATCGCTTTCAAAGTTCTCGTTGTCGGGCGATTAATCCAGTCAGAATTGAGGGACCAAATCTGATTTTGAGCGACAGCTGGGATCTCATCTTCCCATGTTTGCCACATGGTTCCATTCTCAATCGCGTGCTGAGAAGTGAAGATTACTTGCGGTTTTCTTAATACAACTTGTTCAATACCAACTTGAGGATAGGGAGAGGCGCTGTCTTCAAAAATATTGTGGCCACCACAAAACTCAAACACCTCACTTGGCCAGTGTCCTTGAGCAACAGTGATGATCGGCTTTTCACTGAGCTGGTAGAAGTAGTTTACTGGCTCGGCATCTTTGTATTCTAGTCTCAACGCGTTGAGCTGCTCTCTGTATTGCTGAGCGTTATTTTCGCCAATGCTTGGATCGCTAGCGTATTCGCTCAGTTGTTCAATATTGGTTGCGATACTGTCTAGGCTTTTGGTCTTGGAGTAGTAAATATTAAAACCAAATTGCTCTAGTTTCGCGAGCTCTCTGGGCGGGTTTCCCGCTGGCCACGCAAGAATCAAATCAGGCTGAAGTGCGATGATCTTCTCAACCTTGATACCTTGATAGTTTGCCACTTTTTCAAGCTTATCGGCTTGTGGTGGGTAATCACTTCGTTCACTTACGGCAACAAGGTTGTTGCCTAAACCAGCGCTGTACGCGAGTTCAGTGGCATGAGGAGCAAGGCTGACTACGCGTTGAGCCAGCTGTACTTGTTCTTGAGTCCGTGGTGCTTCTTCTGCAAATGATAAAGGCAGCCATAAGCTGGAAGACAAAATAGTAAGGCTTGTAACAAGTGCTGAAGGTTTCACTCTAAATCCCTTGGTGAATAAATAGTAAGGCTAGGCTTTGTAAAAATATCCAGATAGCGATGCGACCAAAGAGTAGTTTCTGAACCTGAGATAGATGCAGAGCTGACGGTGCGATTCTTCCGCCTAATTTTGCGCGAATGGCTTTAGTGTTGTCGTAAATCGCAGGGCCACCTAATGATAACTCCAGCTTGTTGCCAACAGCCGTGATTAACCAGGCTGGGCCGGGTAGTGGCCAAGAGCGACTTTGGACTAGCATCATCTTAAATGTGTGCGTTGCTTTATCACCAAAGACGATCATCAAGGCAAATAAGCGCATTGGTATAAGTTCTAGGATAGCGACGATCTTGATTGCCGTTGAGCCGAAAGGAGAAAACTGCTTGCGACTTGGCGACCAAGCTCGAGCTAACTCGACCACAAGGCGATACATTAACGCAGCGATTCCACCACCAATGGCGTACCAGAACAACACACAAACTACGTTACGAGCGTAACCCATGATTATGGTTTCTGTGGCGGCTTTGCCGAGGCCAAGTGACGAAAGTGATTCGGTTTGACGATTGACAATCGGAGCCAGTAACTGACGAGCGGCCGCTTTATCTTCTCGGCCAAGTACTTTGATCAGTTGGTTAGCCAGCTTTTCATTATTGCGCCAATCAATCGCGAGTAATAACAGTGCCAATTCAAACAGTTGAGATTGCCAAACCAATGGTTGCAGTGCCAATAGAATAACCAGAGTTGGCAGTACCATTAACCCCCAGGCTAATGTGCCTGAGATTAAACTTTGGGAATAGTTGTGGTTGTTATTGTTATTGTTATTAACCTTGCTTGCTAAAAGCTCAGCAAACTTATGCCATAAGGTCGTGGGGTGTGCGGCATGGGGGATAGGTAAAATTAAATGAAAAAGCAGTGCTCCCCACATCACAAGGAGCACGCCATTTGCAAATACCTGATCAAACAGTGTTTGCATGTCTAGTCGCTTACTTTAGTAGGGCAACCATTTTGATAACCATTTCTGAAGAGCTTTGAGCTGCTAGTGGCAGGAACTCTTCGAAGCTCATTGGTGATTCTTTGTCTGCAACGTCAGAGATTGCACGAACAACCACGAATGGTACTTGGAATTGGTGACAAGCTTGAGCGATAGCAGATGCTTCCATCTCTACAGCAACGACAGATGGGAAGTGCTTGCGGATGAACTCTTGGCGTTCTGCTGTGCAAACAAATGCGTCGCCAGTACAGATAAGACCGCGAACGGCGTGCTTATCTTCCATTTGCGCTAGTGCTTGTTCAGCAACAGCCATCAGTTTGTCGTCCGCTTTGAACGCTGCAGGTTGACCTGCCATTTGACCGATTTCGTAACCGAAAGCTGTAACATCTGCATCGTGGTGACGAACTTCAGTTGAGATAACCACATCGCCAAGGTTCAGTGTTGAATCAAAACCGCCAGCAGAGCCCGTGTTCAGTACTACGTCTGGCTGGTATTCGCTTAGTAGGATTGAAGTACCCACTGCAGCGGCTACTTTACCAATGCCTGATTGAAGCAAAACAACGTCAACACCATTTATCTGACCAGAGAAAAAGGTACAACCGCCTTTATTAACTTCAGTAATGTCTGAAATTGCTGCCTTTAGGATCGCAACTTCTTGCTCCATTGCGCCAATGATGCCGATTTTCATGTGTAGTCTCTTAATAAATAATATTTAAACAGTAGAGCGAAATTGTAGCATGGATAAGAAGTGTCGAGCGACTGCCCAGAAGCACTTCTCATCCGAATAGCAGCGATTTATCTGCGTATTCTTTTATCTATTTGATCAGGCCTTCGCTTTTTAAGCTAGCGCGAAGTTGTTCAGCACGCTTTCGGTTTACGCCAAAATCAGAGTGACCAGTACGAGACTCTGAACGCACGATCAGTTTGCCATCAGTGATCTTAAGTTCTAAGTCATCGACAAAGCGCATGATGCGAGAAGTACATTCAACACGCAGGTAATCTTCTGTTTTACTCGCGGTTTTCGAACCCGGTAAGGTTAGTGCAACCTGCTCAATCGCATCTAGGTTTGCTGAATCTGATAACTCAAACGCGGCCAATGCATGCTGCTCACGGTCATCTTGAGTTGATACGCAGTTTGGTTTGTCTCCACAAAGTGATGAAGTTCTGTCTTTCATGTCCGTGATTCCTTGGCTACAAGCGGTTAAAGTCAAAAGAGATAGAGAAAGGAGAGCGGCTTTTTTCATAGTGTTTCCTATGGCGTTGTTTTAGTTATAGGTATTGGCTTGTTTGCGATTGTTTACGTATTTTCGATATGCTTGTGATAAACGTATCTAATTCAAAAAAGGATCCATCATTGGATCCTTTTTTTATAGTAACGGCCTGAGTAATAAAGGAAACCTTATACTAGGGCGTGTTGACCTTTCGTGGTTAAATTTTGTTCGAGATAAAAGCGTTTTAATCGCGGCGAGGGGGAAGTAGCCTAGTCACTCTAAGCAAATCTCCCTCAACAAAGAGTAAAACGCTTTTTGCGGGGGCGCCCAGCTCGAACCCTTCGGGCAGCGTTTGCTGGTCATTTCTACTACGTTATCGGCTTCTCATGTAGGCTAGCTACACATCGACGCCTCTGCCTTGTATAAATGCCCAGCAACTCGCTGCAAAAATCAGCTCGAAAGATCAACACGCCCTGGTCACACTTCTAGGTAATCCAATATTCCTTCTGCGGCTTTACGGCCTTCGTCGATAGCGGTCACCACTAAGTCAGATCCTCGAACCGCATCACCACCAGCAAAGATCTTACTGTTGGTGGTTTGGTATTGAAACTCTTGTTTGCCGGGTGCCTTGATGCGACCCCATTGATCGAGCTCTACACCAAATGGTTCTAGCCACTCCATTGCATGAGGCTGGAAACCAAATGCCATGATAACGGCGTCTGCTTCAAGAACATGCTCACTGCCTTCTACGGGTTCCGGACGACGGCGACCTGCGTCATCGGGTTCACCTAGCGCCGTTTTCACCACTTTGACGCCAGTCACATGGCCTGATGAATCGGTTTCTAATGCTAATGGCTGAAGATTGAACATGAACTTCACGCCTTCCTCTTTTGCATTTTTCACCTCACGGCGAGAGCCCGGCATGTTTGCTTCATCTCGGCGATAAGCACAAACAACGTTAGCTGCATGCTGGCGAATAGACGTTCGCACACAGTCCATCGCGGTATCACCGCCACCAAGCACAACCACTTTTTTGCCCTTCATGTCGATAAACGGCGTTGGGTTATCCAGTTCCATGACCTTGTAGGTATTGGAAACAAGGAAGGGTAAAGCATCATAAACGCCCGGTGCTTCTTCGTTGTCTAACCCTGCTCGCATGTTTTTATAAGTACCGACACCTAAGAAAACGGCATCATAATCATCAACAAGTTGTTGAAGTTGAACGTCTTTACCGACTTCGGTATTCATCTTAAACTCGACGCCCATACCACTAAAGATACGGCGGCGGTTTTCCATGATGCCTTTCTCGAGTTTGAACGATGGGATACCAAACGTTAGCAGGCCACCGATCTCCGGGTAGCGGTCAAATACCACGGCCTTCACACCGTTTCGAACTAAGATATCAGCTGCAGCAAGACCAGCGGGACCTGCGCCAATGATCGCGACCTTTTTGTCGGTCCATTCAACGTGAGACATGTCTGGTTTCCAGCCCATCTCAAACGCTTTGTCATTGATGTATTTTTCAATGTTGCCGATGGTTACTGCGCCGAAATCGTCGTTGAGGGTACAAGAGCCTTCACATAGACGATCTTGAGGACAAACTCGTCCGCAAACCTCAGGCAAGCTGTTGGTTTGGTGAGACAGTTCAGCCGCTTCGATAATGCGCCCCTCATTGGCAAGTTTGAGCCATTGAGGGATGTAGTTATGGACTGGGCACTTCCATTCACAGTAGGGGTTACCACAGTCTAAACAGCGGTCGGCTTGTGCCTTAGCTTGTTGCTTCGTGAAAGGTTCGTAGATCTCTACAAACTCAATCTTACGTATCTTGATTGGTTTCTTCGCTGGGTCTACGCGATTCACATCAATAAATTGGTATACATTCTGGCTCATGATTGGCTCCTTCCAATTATTGCGCTTGAACACGAAGTTCAGCAGAGCTGCGGCTTTGGTGACCGAGCAAGGTGTTGAGATCCGCCGTCTTCGGCTTCACTAGGTAGAACTTTGGAATCCATTCATCAAAGTTCGCCAGAATAGCTTCAGCGTGTACTGAGCCAGTCTCTTCTAAGTGCTCCGCAATCAAGCCGCGCAGGTGTTCTTGGTGGATAAATAGGTCCGACAGAGAAAGTGCTTCGACCGATTCGTTGTTTACACGGCCTTGGAAGTCTTCATTCTTATCCATCACATAAGCAAACCCACCTGTCATACCGGCGCCGAAGTTCACTCCGGTTGCGCCAAGAATAGCAACAATACCACCGGTCATGTATTCACAGGCATTGTCACCTGCACCTTCAATCACGGCAACGGTGCCTGAGTTACGCACGCCAAAACGCTCGCCCGCAGTACCCGCAGCGAACAGCTTGCCTCCGGTCGCACCATACAAGCAGGTATTGCCGATGATGGTCGCTTCGTTACAAGTAAACGCTGTGCCTTGGTGAGGTTTGATCACTACTTTGCCGCCAGCCATGCCTTTGCCGACATAGTCATTGGCATCACCCGTCAGATATAGCTCGACGCCACCCGCGTTCCAAACTGCAAAAGATTGGCCCGCTGTACCATCGAGGTACAACTTAATTGGTGAGCCAGCCATGCCTTGGTTACCGTAGCGTTTCGCTATTTCGCCAGAGATACGAGCGCCAATCGAGCGATCGGTGTTGATTACGTTGTAGTAAAGGCTGGTGGATTGACGTTTCTCAATCGCATCAATGGCATCATCAAGTATCTGTTGGTTGAGCTGAGCTTTATCAAATGGTGCGTTTGGCTCGGTCCAAAACAGTGGGTGACCTTCTGGAGATACCGGAGCTTCGAGTATTGAAGATAGATCAAGTTTGCTCTGTTTCGCTGTGAGGCCTTGAACGGCTTCAAGTAGATCCGTGCGACCAATCAGGTCTGTGAGCTTTTCGACTCCAAGTTCTGCAAGGTACTGGCGAACTTCGTCGGCTAGGCCGGTAAAGTAGTTCACTACCATGTCTGGCAGGCCTTTGAAGTATTCACGGCGTAGTGTTTCATCTTGAGTCGCGACGCCCGTTGCACAGTTGTTTAGGTGACAAATTCGTAAGAACTTACAACCCATCGCGACCATTGGCGCCGTACCGAAACCAAAGCTTTCAGCACCGAGAATCGCGCCCTTGATAACATCGAGTCCGGTTTTTAAACCACCATCGACTTGCAAGCGGATCTTATGGCGTAGGCCGTTGGCGACTAGTGCTTGTTGAGTCTCCGCTAAGCCAAGCTCCCAAGGACAACCTGCGTATTTTACCGAGGTCAGCGGGCTTGCCGCGGTACCACCGTCGTAACCGGAGATCGTAATCAAGTCGGCATAGGCTTTCGCCACACCAGTAGCAATGGTGCCCACACCCGGTTCCGATACTAACTTCACTGAAACCAAGGCTTTCGGGTTAACTTGTTTTAGATCGAAAATCAGTTGCGCCAGATCCTCGATAGAATAAATATCGTGGTGCGGAGGAGGGGAGATCAGTGTTACCCCTTGAACTGAGTATCTCAGTTTGGCGATTTCTGCGGTGACTTTATGCCCCGGCAGTTGGCCACCTTCGCCCGGCTTCGCACCTTGTGCGACTTTGATTTGCAGAACATCCGCATTGGTTAAGTAATGTGGTGTCACACCAAAACGGCCGGAAGCTATCTGCTTGATGCGAGAATTACGATCAGTACCAAAGCGTCGTGGATCTTCACCACCTTCACCAGAGTTGGAGTAGCCTCCTAATCGGTTCATCGCCATGGCCAGTGCTTCATGAGCTTCAGGGCTTAAGGCACCAATCGACATGGCTGCAGAGTCGAAGCGTTTAAAGAGATCACTGCTCGGTTCGACTTTTTCTAATGCTAGAGGTTGAGCTGCTTTTTTAAGGCTCATTAAGTCACGCAACATGGCAGCAGGACGAGCATTAACTTGCTTCGCAAAAGATTGATAATCTGATGTTTCGCCTGTCTTTACGGCGGTTTGTAAGGTACTGACTACGTCTGGGTTGTAGGCGTGGTATTCGCCGCCATGTACGTATTTGAGTAAGCCACCATGTTCCAGTGGTTTACGCTTAGTCCATGCTTTGCGAGATAGATTATAGATATCTTGTTGGAAGTCGCTAAAGCTAGCGCCTTGGATACGAGTCGTTACGCCTCGGAAACACAAGTCAACGACATCGGTATGCAAACCGACCGCCTCAAATAATTGCGAGCAGCGATAAGAAGCAATCGTCGAGATACCCATCTTCGACATGATCTTATACAGACCTTTGTTGATGCCGTTTTGGTAATTTTGCAATGCAGTGCGATAGTCTTTATTTAAAGAACCATCGTCCAACATTTTGCCCAATGCTTCATAAGCGAGATAGGGATAAACTGCGGTTGCACCGAAGCCAAGCAGAACTGCAAATTGGTGCGGGTCACGTGCGGTTGCTGTCTCAACCACGATGTTAGCATCACAACGTAGGTTGTTGTCTGCGAGTCGAGTTTGCACGGCACCGACAGCCATCGCTGCTGGAACCGGGAGCTTGCCTTTCTCTAAGTGCTTGTCTGAAAGTACAATCAAAACAGCACCATCACGGACCTCTTGCACCGCACGATCACACAAGTCATTAATGGCTTGTTCAAGATCTTTATCAGCAGGATCATAGTGCATGCTAAGAATCGCGTGGCCATAGTGTTTTTGATTTAACTGCAGAAGTTGCTGCATGTCAGAGTAGACCAGAACTGGCGAATTAAATGTCACACGGTAGGCGTGACCGTCTGTTTCGCAGAACACGTTCATCTCTTGGCCGATACTGGTGGCTAAAGACATAACATGCTTTTCACGCAGTGGATCAATCGGTGGGTTGGTGACTTGTGCAAACTTTTGACGGAAGTAATCAGTGACCAAGCGTTCTTTTGAAGAGAGCACAGCCATTGGCGTGTCGTCGCCCATTGAGCCCACTGCTTCTTGCCCCATATCACCAAGCACACGCAGCACTTGGTCGGACTCTTCGTTGCTCATCGCAAACTGTTTTTGGTAGGTCTTGAGCGTATCATCGTCAAAGCTACGCTTACCCACTTGGTCATCTTGCAGCGCAGAAAATGGCGTTAACTTGTGAACGTTCTTTTCCATCCACTCTTTATATGGGTGGCGGCCTTTGAGGTCATTGTCGATCTCATTAGATTGCCATAGCTTGCCGCGGCGAGTATCTATTACCAACAGTTCGCCCGGGCCAACACGGCCTTTCTCTGCGACTTCATCCGGTGCGTAGTTCCAGATACCGACTTCTGATGCGAGCGTGATTAGATTGTCTTTGGTAATCACATAACGCGCAGGACGCAGGCCGTTTCTATCTAGGTTACACGCAGCGTAACGACCATCTGAAAGTACGATACCAGCAGGACCATCCCACGGTTCCATGTGCTTTGAGTTGAAGTCGTAGAATGCACGTAGATCTGGGTCCATATCTGGGTGGTTTTGCCAAGCGGGCGGCACAAGCATGCGCATCGCTCGGAACACATCCATACCACCGGCAAGGAACAGGTCGAGCATGTTATCTAGGCTTGATGAATCTGAGCCTGTCTCATTCACAAAGGGTGCGGCGGTTTGTAAATCTGGCAGCAACGGCGAAGAGAATTTATAGGCACGAGCCTTAGCCCATTGTCGGTTACCTTCAATGGTATTGATCTCACCATTGTGCGCTAAATAGCGGAATGGTTGAGCCAGTGGCCAACGTGGCTGAGTATTGGTTGAGAAACGCTGGTGGAACAGACATATCGCCGATTCCATGCGTAAGTCTGCAAGATCGAGGTAAAATCGCGGAAGATCGGCCGGCATACACAGACCTTTGTAAACCATGACTTGTGTCGAAAGGCTACAAATATAGAAATCTTTGTCTTCGGTGATCTGTTTTTCAATTCTGCGACGAGCGATATAAAGGCGTCGTTCAATATCGCGTTCACGCCAACCCGCGGGGGCCGAGATAAACACTTGCTGAATATTGGGAACTGAATCTTTGGCAATCGGACCTAATACGTCGGTGTTGGTCGGTACTACGCGCCAACCTGCAACCGTTAAGGTCTCTTGAGCGAGCTCTTTATTGACGATGTCTTGCGCGGATTGCGCTTTGATTGGATCTTGGCTGAAGAAAATCATGCCGACAGCGTATTGCTTGCCGAGCTTGAAGTTATTCTCTTCAGCAATAATTCTGAGATAAGAGTCAGGCTTCTGTAGTAATAAGCCACAGCCATCCCCGGTTTTACCATCCGCAGCGATACCACCACGGTGTGTCATGCGATCGAGGGCTGAAATAGCAGTTCTTACCAACTTATGACTAGGTTGGCCTTCCATTTGCGCTATTAAACCAAATCCACAGTTGTCTTTTTCAAGACTAGGATCATATAGAGCCATTGCAATTCTCCCTTTTGCTTCTCTGTCATCCAGACAGTAAATGACTAACTATTCATATACTTGTTGTTTTTTATAAACTGATAGTTTGCTTTAGCCAGTTAAAACGTTATTGGTTGTGTTAACAAAACCGATTGATTTTATTTTCATCAGCTTTACAACGTATAGCTAATTGTGTTTAAGGTCAAGTTCATGGTTAATTATCATGCGTAAACGCGATTAACCACGTAATAATCTAAAATAGTCGATTGATATCAGTTAGATATGAGTGGTAAATGTTAATGATATTTAACATTTATAGTGGCGGAGTAGTTGTGAGAGGGAAAGGCTAGATAGAAAAAAGGCTAGCATCGAGTGCTAGCCAAATATAAAAGTTAGGAAGGGTGTTGCTTTTCCTCTAGGCTAACGTCATTGACGTTAGCCCGAGAAATATTATGCGGAAAGCATGAGTGAATCAGCTTTCGCTTCTAAGTTTGAGTTACCCATTAAGAAGTCATCAATGGCAATCGCACATTCACGACCTTCGTTAATGCAGCGAACGACTAGAGATTGACCGGTACGCATATCACCAGCAGCGAAAACACCTTTCTGGTTGGTTGCGTAACCTTCAGAAGCAACGTTACCGCGCTCATCCAGTTTGATATCAAGCTGAGCAAGTACACCTGTTGGCTCTGGGTGTAAGAAACCCATCGCTAGGAATGCTTGGTCACAAGGAATAACACGCTCTGAGTTTGCTACTTCATCAAAAGTAGGGCGCTCACCAGGAGCTGCGTCTTTCCATACGATGTCTGCGATACGTAGACCCGTCACCTGACCTTGATCGTTACCGATGAACTCTTTGGTTAAGATGTTCCAGTGACGCTCACAACCTTCTTCGTGAGAAGTCGTGGTCTTCATGATCATTGGGTATTGAGGCCATGGCATGTTTGCTGGGCGCTTCTCTGGTGGTATCGGCATGATCTCAACCTGAGTAATGCTCGCTGCTTTGTGACGGTTTGATGTACCCACACAGTCAGAGCCAGTATCACCACCACCGATAACCACAACGTGCTTATCTTTAGCGTGAATCTCTTCTGTTTTAAGATCTAGGTTGTTAGCTCGGCGGTTGTTTTGACCAAGGAACTCCATGGCAAAGTGAACGCCTTTCAACTCACGACCTGGGATTGGCAAGTCACGTGGAACCGTAGAACCACCAGTTAGCAATACCACATCAAACTCTTGGCGTAGTTGCTGAGCGTTAACATCAACACCTATGTGTTGGTTAACTTTAAACTCTACGCCTGCTTCAGCCATTAGGTTGATCTTACGATCAATCACGTCCATACCCAGTTTGAAATCTGGGATACCGAAACGCAGTAGACCGCCAACTTTTTCGTCACGTTCAAATACCGTCACTGAGTGACCAGCGCTGTTTAGCTGCTCGGCTGCGGCTAGACCTGCAGGTCCAGAGCCAACAATCGCTACGGTTTTACCCGTGCGAGAGCGAGGTGTTTTTGGTTTTGCGTACCCTTCACGGTACGCAGTTTCTACAATCGTTTTCTCGATATTACAGATAGTGATTGGGTCTTGGTTAATACCTAGTACACAAGCACTCTCACAAGGAGAAGGACACACACGACCCGTAAACTCAGGGAAGTTATTGGTAGAGCTTAGGATGTTCCAAGCCTCTTCCCAGCTGTCACGGTAAACCGCGTCATTGAATTCTGGGATGATGTTACCAATTGGACAACCGCTGTGACAGAAAGGTACGCCACAGTCCATACAACGAGATGCTTGAGTATTGATCTTGTCACCAAACTCTTCGTTAAGTACGAACTCTTTGTTGTCTTCGATACGAACCGATGGGTCGAGCTTCTTTGGAAGCTCGCGACCGTGTTCTAAAAATCCAGTAGGCTTACCCATTATACTGCCTCCACTTCTTCCGTTTGTGCCTGTTGTGCTTCAGCTTTACGCTTCTCAAGAACTGCTTTGTAGTCGCGTGGCATAACTTTAATCAGTGATGCAACACTTGCTTCAAAGTTGTCTAGGAAAGACTGAGCAACTTCACTTCCTGTGAATTCAACGTGCTTGGTTAGCATATCTAGTAGAAGATCTTTATCTTCTTGTTCAATTGGATCTAGGTCTACAAGTTCTGGGTTAAGCTTGGTTTCGAAGTCACCTGCTTTGTCCCAAACATAAGCGACACCGCCACTCATACCCGCAGCAAAGTTACGACCTGTTGAGCCAAGGATAACGGCAACACCGCCAGTCATGTATTCACAACCGTGGTCACCAACGCCCTCAACAACAACCTTCGCACCTGAGTTACGAACACAGAAACGTTCACCAGCCATACCGCGAATGAAAGATTCACCTGAGGTTGCACCGTAGAAACATACGTTACCAACCACGATATTATCTTCAGCAACGATAGAAGACTTCGCATCTGGGTACAGAACCAAAGTACCGCCAGACAGACCTTTACCCCAGTAATCGTTCGCGTCGCCTTCTACTTCGAACTTAACGCCTTTCGCAAGGAACGCACCGAAAGATTGGCCAGCACTACCGTGGAACTTAACGTTCATTGGTTGTGGTAAACCTTGGTCTTTGTAAACCTTCGAGATTTCGTTCGACAGCATGGTACCCGCTGAGCGGTCCGTGTTGATGATTGGGAAAGTCGCATTTACAGCTTCACCTTTCTCAAGCGCTGGAATTGCCGCTTGAATCAACTTGCGGTCTAGAACGTCTTCTAGGTTGTGGTTTTGTTGTGTCTGGTTGTAGATACCATCTTCTTCACGAGCCTGCTCAATGTGCAGTACAGGTGTTAGATCTAGGTTCTTGTACTTCCAGTGGCCGATGTCGTCACGAACTTTAAGTTTGTGCGATTGACCTACCATCTCATCGATAGAGCGGAAGCCAAGTTCAGCCATTACTTCACGTAGACCTTCAGCCATGTATTGGAAGAAAGTCACTACGTCTTCTACGCGGCCGTCGAAACGCTCACGCAGAGTTTTGTTTTGTGTTGCGATACCTACAGGACAGGTATTCTTGTGACACTTACGCATCATGATACAGCCTTCAACAACCAATGCTGCTGTTGCTACGCCCCATTCTTCCGCGCCAAGTAACGTTGCTACTGCAAGGTCACGTGGTGTTTTCATCTGACCATCAGACTGAACAACGATACGGTTACGTAGGCCGTTTTTCAGTAGTGTTTGGTGCGTTTCTGCTAGACCCAGTTCCCAAGGCAGACCAGTGTGACGGATAGAAGACATCGGAGATGCACCCGTACCACCATCGAAACCTGCGATAAGTACTACGTCAGCTTTCGCTTTTGCTACACCTGATGCAATCGTACCTACACCAGCTTCTGATACTAGCTTCACGTTGACACGGCCGTTACGGTTCGCGTTTTTCAGATCGTAGATTAGCTGAGCCAAATCTTCGATTGAGTAGATATCGTGGTGTGGCGGTGGTGAGATTAGACCTACGCCTGGAGTCGAGTGACGCGTCGCGCCGATCCAGTCATCAACCTTATCACCAGGTAGTTGACCACCTTCGCCCGGTTTCGCACCTTGAGCCATCTTGATTTGTAGCTCATCAGCGTTAGATAGGTAGTAAGACGTTACACCAAAGCGACCAGAAGCCACCTGTTTGATTGCTGAACGTTCCCAGTCGCCGTTTTCTTTACGTTCGAAACGTGCTGGATCTTCACCACCTTCACCTGAGTTTGATTTCGCGCCAATGCGGTTCATCGCAACAGCCAGTGTTGAGTGAGCCTCATGCGAGATTGAACCAAAGCTCATTGCGCCGGTTGCGAAACGCTTAAGAATGTTCTCGATTGGTTCTACTTCTGCTAGAGGAATAGAGCCTGCAGGGTTCTTGATGAAGTCCAGTTGGCTACGTAGCGTTGCTGCGTTGTCGCCTTGGTCATCAACTGCTTTTGCGTACTTCTTGAACTGACCGTAATCTTTGTTACGCGTCGATTCTTGAAGTAGAGAAATCGTTTCTGGGTTGAATAAGTGTTTCTCACCACGTTGTTTCCACTGGTAAACACCACCAACATCAAGGATCTGAGCTGGAATTTCACGAGCTGGGTAACCAACACGGTGACGAACCAATACTTCTCGCGCGATATCGTCGATCGTTAGACCTTGGATACGAGAAACAGTACCTGTGAAGTATTTTTCAACCACTGATTTGCTAACACCAAGTGCTTCAAAGATTTGTGCACCGTGGTAAGACTGCAGCGTAGAGATCCCCATCTTAGAGAAGATCTTAAGTAGACCGCCGTTAACACCTTTACGGTAGTTATCGAATAACTCACGTGGGTGTACGTTTGGATCTAGCTTCTTAGTACGTTGCAGTTCAACAATCGTTTCAATAACTAGGTATGGGTTAACTGCGTTTGCACCATAACCGATAAGCGTTGCAAAGTGGTGTGTCTCACGAGCGTCGCCCGTTTCAACAACGATGTCACACTTAGCACGTAGACCTTTACGGATTAGGTGGTGGTGAACCGCGCCAACCGCCAGCATTGCTGGAATAGCGGCATGGTTAGAGTTAACCGCACGGTCTGTCAGTAGGATGATAGAGTAGCCATCAATCACTGCGTCTTCTGCGTATTGGCAGATACGCTTAAGTGCGCGCTCTAACTTACCTTGGTCGCCATTTGCTTGGAATACGATATCCAGCGTCTTCGCCTGAAGGTGCTCGTTATCGATTGCACGCAGTTTTTCTAACTCAGAGTTAGACAGTACTGGAGACTCAAGTTCTACTTTTTGACAGTGCTCAGGTGTTTCAGCAAGTAAGTTCTGGTCTTTACCTAGGTAAGTGTTCAGAGACATAACCATGCGCTCACGAATCGGGTCGATCGGCGGGTTAGTTACTTGTGCAAACAACTGTTTGAAGTAGTTTGAAAGGTGCTGCGATTGGTGAGAAAGAATCGCTAGCGGCCAGTCAGCACCCATTGCAGAAAGTGGCTCGTAGCCTGTTTTCGCAAGAGGTAGAATGATTTCGTTTACTTCTTCAGAACTCACGCCAAACGATTGTTGTTTGTGTAGTAGTTTCTCTGGAGAAGGTTGGCTAAATTCGTTGCTCGCATCCGGTAGCTTTTTCAGGCTCAGAAGGTTCTCTTCAACCCACTTTTCGTAAGGTTGTGCTTTAGCAATGCTGTCTTTCACTTCTTCATCAGAAATGATGCGGCCTTGCTCAAGGTCAGCAACGAAGATACGACCTGGTTGTAGACGACCACGGTACTCAACGTTTTCAGGTGCAATCTCAACAACACCAGACTCAGACGCCATTACTAGGAAGTCGTCTTTAGTTACTGTGTAGCGAGAAGGACGCAGACCGTTACGGTCAAGTGTTGCACCTACTTGAACACCATCGGTGAAACATACTGATGCTGGGCCATCCCATGGTTCCATTACGTTCGCGTGGTACTGGTAGAACGCACGACGAGTTGGATCCATGTTTTTGTTTTCTTGCCATGCTTCCGGGATCATCATCATCAACGCGTGTGGCAGAGTACGACCTGAAAGAACAAGTAGTTCCAGTGCCATATCGAAGTTTGATGAATCCGAACTACCTTCCTGACAGATAGGAAGCAGCATGTCGATTTCAGCTTGTGTAAACAGATCCGATTCTAGGATTGCTTCACGTGCTTTCATCCAGTTCAGGTTGCCGCGAACCGTATTGATTTCGCCATTGTGCGCGATGTAACGGAAAGGCTGAGCTAGACGCCAACGTGGGAATGTATTGGTAGAGAAGCGAGAGTGTACTAGTGCTAGAGCTGTCACCATGGTTGGGTTTTGCAGATCTAGGAAGTACTGAGGAACTTGTTCAGTTGTTAGCTGACCTTTGTACACCAATGTCTTGTAAGACATAGAGTTGATGTAGAAGTCATCACCGATATTTGAAACGCTTTCTAGGCATACACGAACCGTGTAGTTACGTAGAACATACAGTTTACGCTCAAGCTCTTCTGGTGTGATACCAGGGCCGCCAGAAATAAATACGTGTTCAAATTGAGGTTCAGTGCTTAGTGGGTCAGCACCAATCATTGAATTGTCCGTTGGAAGTTCACGGTAACCGATAACTTCTAACTCAAGGCGTTGTGCATTGCGTTCTAGAATGTCACGACACTGTGCACGTTTGTGTTCATCTTTAGGGAAAAGTACAACACCAACACCATATTTTTCAAAAGATGGCAGCTTAATTCCAAGCTTTACGGCTTCTTCTAGTAAGAATTCGTGCGGCTTCTGTAGCAGGATACCTGCACCATCACCAGAACACGGATCGCAGCCTTGGCCGCCACGGTGTTCCATACGTGCAAGCATATCGAGTGCTTGAGTTACTACATCATGAGATTTGCGATTCTTTAGATGCGCAACAAAACCGATACCACAAGCGTCATGCTCCAATTCAGGAGTATACAGACCCTGTGAGTTCTGCTCTTGATCTACCATAGATACATCCTTCCAGTTAAATCTAGGCGCAACTTATTTGTATAAAGTCAGCCTTGTCCTTTTATATTTATGGGTCTAAACCTGCCTATGCTGGCGGTTTGAATCCTTTCCGTATCTCGCAGGAAAAGTATTGCGAGAAAAACAATCCTTAGTGATACCTGTTTATTTTTAACCACAAACTAGTGGTTTATATAGGTGGGAGTTAGATATCACCGACTTATTAGCAAGTTTTCGTTGTAAGTAAATACTCAAAAATAGCCAATATGTGTAAGTATCCTACAATTTTGTCTAGGCGAATTGCAATGAAAGTTGACCCATGTAGACCATTTTTTTCGTTTTATTTTGAATTTAATGCCTAACAAATGTGCAACATTAGGCAAATAGAGCCGATTTTTTGCATGTTTATTGATATTTGTTAGGTTGCTCGCAAAAAGCCTTGAGTAAACTAATTGGTCGAATTTTGCAGGGATGTAATTTTTTTTCAAAAAAGACTGATATTCATTCTTATTTACTTGAGTGCTTTGAAAATATGCAATTACACGAGTTGGTCAATACTATCGGCCAAGACCTTCAACGCCGTTATGGCGAGAAGGTTCACAAGCTGACGCTTCATGGTGGTTTCAGCTGCCCAAACCGAGACGGGACAATTGGCCGTGGAGGTTGCACGTTTTGTAACGTGGCTTCCTTTGCCGATGAACAAACTCAGGTTCAGAGTATTGCAGAACAACTAAAAGATCGTGCGGGTGAAATTGCTCGTGCTAAGAAGTATCTGGCTTACTTTCAGGCGTACACCAGCACTTATGCTGAGGTGCAAGTGCTCAAGAATATGTATGAAGAGGCGCTAAAAGCACCCGGTGCAGAGATCGTCGGCCTTTGTGTTGGTACGCGACCAGACTGTGTGCCTGATGCGGTGTTGGATCTGTTAGCGGGCTACGTTAAACAAGGCTATGAGATTTGGCTCGAGCTTGGCCTGCAAACCGCCAATGATAAAACCCTCAAGCGAATTAACCGCGGCCACGATTTTGCAGTTTATGAAACGATCACCCAACGCGCACGCGCTTTAGGTATCAAGGTGTGTACTCATCTGATTGTTGGCCTACCAAAAGAAACCAAAGCGGATAACCTTGAAACCTTAGACAAGGTATTAGCCGTTGGCACCGATGGTATTAAGCTGCACGGCCTTCATATAGTAGAGGGCAGTACCATGGCTAAGGCGTGGAAGGCCGGAAAGCTAGAAGCCCCAAGCCTTGAAGAGTACATCGATATCGCGAGTGAGATCATTCAACGCACGCCTGCGGACGTGGTTTATCACCGTGTTTCTTCAGCGGCGAGACGCCCAACCTTACTTTCTCCTTTATGGTGTGAGAACCGCTGGTTAGCGATGACTGAAATAGGTCGTTCGTTGGATAAAACCGGTGCTCAAGGCATCAAAACGGGCTCTGCATTCGAGTACACGTTGCCTGTTTTAAACGCGGCCAATTAATAGAAATGGGTGACTGTAGGTAACAGCAGATAAAACCAATAAATAGTGGTAACATTTCCCTAGCAGATTTTATGGTATAGATTGAGAGTAAATGGAACTGGTAATGACTTGGTTGTGGGACAGGGCGTATGGCTACGGTATTTATATCGTTGTTGTATTGCTGATTGCTCTCATCTGCTGGCATCTCTATTCTCGTTATCAGTCGCATATCGAAACGCTTCTACTTGCTACCCCGTCGCCACTCTACTTTGTTGATGTTCGAAGTGGCGAAATACTCTATGCCAATCGCCAAGCCATGCAGTTGCTTGGTATCCGCCAAATCGGTGTTAATTTTCGCTTTCCTACTGTGGAAAGCGAGAACAGCTTTCGTCACTACTTAACCAACCACATCAACTCTCGAGCCTTCGAGCAGGTCTCCCTGTGGGCGCTTTCTGAATTTGAGTCGTTCAAGATCAACTTGATCGGTCGTAAGATCCATTTTAGAAATAAGCAGGCCTGGATGATTCACGCCTCACCTTATAAAAACACTAACGAAGAACTGTCCCAAGAAGTTCGAGAACTGAATGTTGCTCGTACCGCTTTGGATTCTTTGTCTGAGCTGATCTACGTGAAAGATCAGAAAGGTCAGTTAGTGACGAGTAATCGCTCGTTTAAAAAGTTTTGGCATGGTCGTGCTGAAGAGGGCACCCTGAGTGTTTCTGGTGGAGTATTAAAAGGTCGTGTAAGTGAACGCTCTTGGACTACAGATCAAGATGGAAAAAGCTGCTTGCTTGAAACCTACCAAAGTGTGCTGCTTTCCCAAGATGGAGAAACCATCGGCACGCTCTCTATTAGTCATGATGTGACCGATTGGCATGACATGCAGCAGAAACTGCGTGGCGAGATGGAGAAGCGAAAAGATACCGAAGTGGCACTTGCGCAGCGTGACACCATCTTGCAAAACCTCCTGGAGGCCAGCCCAGACTCGATTGGTATCTTTAATGAAAACATGGTTTATCAAGCGTGTAATAAACCATTTGTGGCTGCGCTGGGTATCTCTGAAGTCAGTGACTTGATCGGTAAACGTTTACAAGATGTGGTGCCACATAGCATCTATACGCGAATATCAGAAACCGATCATCAAGTGCTTCATCAAAGTAAATCACTGCGTTATATCGACAAAGTGGTCTCAAGTGATGGAACATTTACTTGGTATGATGTAGTCAAATCACCGTTTAGAGATCCAGCATCGAGCACTAATGGTGTGTTGATCATGGCGCGTGATATTACAGAGCGTTATCTAGCAGAACAAAAGCTTGAAGAAGCCAACCTTGAACTTGAACGCCTCAGCTTTATGGATAGCCTGACTAAAGTGTCTAACCGACGTCGTTTCGATGAACAGCTCTCTACACTGTGGCATTATCATGTGCGTGAGAAGCTGCCACTGACGATCATGCTATGTGATATCGACTTCTTTAAAGGCTACAACGACTTTTACGGACACCAACAAGGCGATGATGCTTTGATTCAGGTTTCTCAGGCATTTAAGCAGGTGTTGAATCGTTCATCTGATTGTGTGGCTCGTTATGGTGGTGAAGAGTTCGGCTTTATTCTGCCAAATACAACGACCGAAGGTGCTCAGCTAGTGGCGCAGCGTATTCATGATGAAGTCCTAAAATTGGAACTTGCGCATGAGAAGTCGACAGTCTCTGAATTCATCACGGTGAGTATTGGTATTATCTCTTACATTCCTACACCTGATGATGAAATGGAATCGGCTGTTGCCTTGGCTGATAGTGCGTTGTATCAAGCGAAATCAGACGGTCGCAACCGTTCAATGGTGCATCCATACTCAATTCGCTAACGCTATAAAATTGGCAATTTGATTATCCCCGGCTATTTTTGCTTAGTTAGTATTTGTATTGGTTAATTAACCTTCGAAATTACCGCTGAACACTTGCTGCGTGTGATGTAGCTAGCTTACCTCCCATCTTCAAACAGGGTAGAATGTTGCTAGTCTTATCGCATGGAGCGCTAAATGAAACCCATGAAAAATCTTGCCCAGTATTACGTGGATCTACTCGTAAAACTGGGGATTGTCCGCTTTTCTATCTTACTCGCCCTAGCGCTTGTTGCCCTCGCTGTTGTTGTGCAAGTCGGTATCACCCTTGCACTCAAAGGCAATGTTGATGACATCGACATTGTCCGTTCAGTTTTCTTCGGTTTAGTGATCACGCCTTGGGCGGTTTATTTTCTGTCAGTGGTCGTGGACCAGTTGGAAGAATCACGTCAAAGGTTAGCGAAATTGGTCTCTAAACTTGGCGACATGCGTGAGCGAGACCAAGAACTCAACAATAAAATGCAGCTCAATATCGAGAAGCTTAATCAAGAAATTGAAGAGCGTGAAAAAGCGGAAGAAGCGCGCGCAGAAGCAATGCAAGATCTCGAAAACGAGGTGTTCCAGCGCGAGCGTACTCAGCTTGAACTCGCAGAACGTACTGCACTGTTACGCTCGTTTATCGATGCCTCGCCTGACCTTATTTACTACCGTAATGAAGATGGTGTGTTCTCTGGTTGTAACCGTGCGGTTGAAGAGCTCACTGGTAAAACAGAAAAAGAGCTAGTTGGTTTAACTCCTTGGGATGTTTACAGTAAAGAGGTCGCTCAGCAAGTTGTTGAAACCGATAAGAAAGTATTTGCTGACAACCAAGCACTGACTTATGACCAATGGCTTGAATACCCAGATGGCCGCAAGAGTTACTTCGAACTGCGTAAAGTGCCTTTCTACAGCAAAGATGGTCGTCACTTGGGCTTGGTTGGTTTTGGCCGCGATATTACTGAACGTAAAGAGCATCAAGAGTCGTTAGAAAAAGCCAGCCGCGATAAGACCACCTTTATCTCAACTATTAGCCACGAGTTAAGAACGCCGCTCAACGGCATCATTGGCTTGAGCCGCATGCTGCTTGATAGCCAACTGACCACCGAACAGCGCAAGCAGATGCAAACCATCAAGGTGAGCGCGGTGACACTGGGTAATATCTTCAACGATATTATTGATATGGATAAGTTCGACCGCCGTAAGCTTGAACTCTTCCCTACGCCTATTAACTTTGAAGATTTCGTTGTCGAGATCGAAAGTATCTCTGCGTTGATGGCTGAGCAGAAAGGGTTAAGGTTCGATCTAGAAAGATTGTCTGATCTTCCAGCTGCTGTTGAGGTGGATGGTACTCGTCTTAGACAGGTACTGTGGAACCTTGTTAGTAACGCGATGAAGTTCACCAAAGATGGTGGAGTGGTGATGACAGTCAGCGCCGACATTGATGGTGACTTTGCCAACATTACGATGGAAGTGGAAGATACTGGTATTGGTATCCCTGAAAGTGAAATCGAGAAGATCTTCGCGATGTACTATCAGGTGAAATCGGGCACGGACAACTTGCACGCTGTCGGCACGGGTATTGGTCTCGCTGTCTCTCAACAGCTAATTAATATGATGGATGGCCACATTGAAGTCATCAGTGAAGAGGGCTTTGGCAGTACCTTTACGGTTTCGATTCGAGTTCCAGTGAATCACGATACTCAGGCTCTGATCAAAACGCCAAGAAAACAGTCGAATCTTAAGATCTTTATGGTCGAAGACATTGAACTCAATATCACAGTGGCTCGCTCTCTACTTGAAAGCCTTGGCCATGAAGTGACAGTCGTGATGACGGGTAAAGAGGCGCAAATTGCTTTCAATCCTGAAGACTATGATTTGGTGTTGTTGGATATCCAACTGCCAGATATGACGGGTTTCGATATTGCTCAATACTACCGCGAGAAATACAGCCAGCTACCGCCTTTGGTGGCGTTAACTGCGAACGTATTAAACAACAAGCAAGAGTACTTCCAGAAAGGCATGGACGAAGCGATCAGTAAACCTTTGTCGGTTCGAGCTATCCAAGATGTCATCAGTGAACTTATCGAAGATGCACCAGAGGTAATTGAGAAGGTAGCGGGCACCGATAAGGTTGAGAGCATTGATAAAGTCGACGCGAGTAAGCCTTTTCTTTCAGAAATTGATACCACTTTGCTTGATATTGATATGCTAGAGTCTTATGTTGATATTGTTGGATCGAAACCGGTTTTGGATAGCATCGCGATGTTCGAAGATATGATGCCGGAGTATATGGAAATATTGAACTCCAACATGGTCGCGAAAGATAAAGCCAGTATCGTTTCTGAGGCACATAAGATTAAAGGTGCTGCAGGTTCTATTGGTCTGAAACGCATCCAACAAGTTGCCCAGAAAGCTCAATCTCCAGATTTGCCTGCGTGGTGGGAGAACATTTCAGATTGGGTTGATGAGATAAATAACGAATACCAGAATGACATTGAAGTTTTAAAGAGTTGGTTAAATCAAAGGTAGAAGAATAATGAAAAAATTAGCATTCGCCGCATGTGTAGTGGCATTAGCGGGTTGTTCTGCGCCACAAGTAGAATGGCAGCAAGATAATCAAGTCGAAGTATCTGCAGCAATAGTTACCATGAAAAGCAACCTTTGGCACAACAAGATGCCAACGATTGGCGAGACTCAAGATAAGACCCTACATGGTGCTATCTACCTAGAGTCAGACTCACAACTGCCAGCAACGCTTGCGGTTGAAAGTGTTACGGTTAAACAGGGTGCAGACACCTTGTTGGTAACGGCTGACGATCTTGATTTAAGAACACACAGTGAAACTCAATGGGAAGTCGCGTTTGTATGGCAGCTAGAAATCGACAGTGACAAGCCTGTTGATGTGGCGGTGGAACTTAAAGATGGCGAAACCGTGAAGTGGTTAGTAGAGAAAGACGTTAAGGTGGATACGGTTTACTAAAATCTTATCCAATTAAGAACAATAAAAAAGGGAGAATGCGTTGGCATTCTCCCTTTTTAATAACTATTGATGACGCTTCTAGTGTTCAAAACACTTACTGGTGAGTAGTGCTAAATGGTAAGAGGCGCGAATCGAATTAGTCTTCTAGGTCACCACAAAAGCGGTAGCCTTCACCGTGAATCGTTGCGATGATTTCTGGCGTACCAGAAACAGATTCAAAGTGCTTACGAATACGACGGATTGTTACGTCTACAGTACGATCGTGTGGCTTAAGCTCACGGCCAGTCATCTTCTTAAGAAGGTCAGCACGTGTTTGGATCTTACCTGGGTTCTCACAGAAGTGAAGTAGAGCACGGAACTCTGAACGAGGTAGCTTGTAGCCTTCGCCATCTGGGCTAACCAGAGAACGACTGTTGATATCTAGTACCCAACCGTTGAACTCATACTTCTCAACGCTACGCTTCTCTTCTTGAACAGAGCTTGTGCTCATTGAACGGTTCAGAAGGTTGCGTGCACGGATAGTCAGTTCACGAGGGTTGAAAGGCTTAGTGATGTAGTCATCAGCGCCGATCTCTAGGCCAAGGATCTTATCAACTTCATTATCACGACCAGTTAAGAACATAAGCGCTACGTTTGCTTGCTCACGTAGTTCACGCGCAAGTAGTAGGCCATTCTTACCTGGAAGGTTGATGTCCATAATTACAAGGTTAACTTGGTTGTCAGATAGCACTTGGTGCATCTCTTCACCGTCGCTAGCCTCAAAAACAGCATATCCCTCTGCTTCAAAAATACTCTTTAGAGTGTTACGAGTTACTTGCTCATCTTCAACGATAAGAATCTGCGGGGTTTGCATTTGGCGGTACCTAAATTTGTGACGAAACTGTGCTAATAGAATAAATTCTAGGCAAAAACATAACATACAGGTAATGTATTTTTGATGATAACTTAAAGTTTTCAAAAAAACACTTACTTCCAGCTATCTGCCTTCCTTGAAGTATTGCCCAATAACGTAGATCCAGTACGCCTTTCAATCATTCTTTTAGTGATTGGAGTGGATTCTATAATGTTAACAGCATGCTAACAACGCGAGAATGTTAATTCCATTCACTTTGTTGATTTACATCAATTGCCGTATCGCAACAAACTTTAATAGTATGGCTACAACTTAACCAATGTTATGGTGACTATTTAGCACCAAAACAAGAATGATTATTCGAGATGCTTCGCACATCTTGCCTGCTAAAGACCGGATTATGAACCAAGGAAGCTGAAAGCTGTCTTAAGAGTCTAGTAGATAAATATGCTCAATCAACTTTTATTGAGTAATAAATTGAGCATAGAACAATGAAAACAAAGGATTAATTTTAATAACATATAAAAGCATAGAGGCTAGCCTGACATAACCGGTAACGCCTTACTCACGGAGGATATATGCACGATATAACACCCGACTTGTGTGATGAGTTTGAAAGCGAAGTCACCCTACTGAACATGCCATTGCAGAACTTCGGCCAACGTGGTGCGTTCTTTGGAAAAATTGTAACAGTTCGTTGTTATCACGATAATTCCAAGGTTCGCGAGGTTTTAGAGACCGACGGCTGTGGCAAAGTGCTTGTCGTTGACGGAAATGGCTCATGCCAGAAGGCGCTGCTTGGCGATCAACTCGCTATTCTCGCGATAGAAAACGGTTGGGAAGGCGTGATTGTAAACGGTGCGGTGCGTGATGTAGGCATGATGTCGCAAATGGACCTTGGCGTTCAGGCGTTAGGTGCATCGCCATTCAAAACAGAGAAACGCGGTGTCGGCCAAGTGAATGTGACACTCTCTATACATAATCAACTGATTCAGCCTGGTGACTATATTTATGCCGATTGGAATGGCGTGTTAATTTCATCTGAGCTGTTAATTGAATCGTAACTGACTCAAATTGAATGCCGTTGATAGATTAGAACGGGGAATGGTTTGTGATGTACTAAAAGTTTGGATCTCAATCCGCACTAATCTGTTAATAAAGAACAAGCTAAAGAGACTAAAAGCGAAACCCTAGTCCCACTTCAACACCTTGCTGCCACTCTTCATAATCAAGGGTGGCATGCAAATCTAGGTTATCTGTTAGTTGCACTCGGCTGGAAACCTCTGCGGCTACCGATTTCTCATTGTCTTCGGTCTCGTCTTTATAGGTGTGTAGAGAACTGTTAAAAGAGACTCTTTCTGAGAACTGATAACTGACACCACTCAAGAATCCACTTTCCTGTTTCAGTGCCGCACTATTGATACGTGTACCGACGTAAAGATCCACATCTGAAAACAAGCTATAAGAGTAGCCACTGTCTATCTTCCAAGTATCGAAGCTTTCACTCGACGCGTTTTGTGTGGAGATAAAGAATTTATGAGAAGAACTATCGATCTGGCTGGGTAGTAGAGGCAAGCTATTCGCTGAACAAACAACAGGCATAGCAAAAGCCAAAAGAATAAGTAATCTCTTCATTTCCCACTCCTGATGTCATTATTATTGTTCTTCGAACGTTATCGTTCAATTAAAGCACAGAACTTGTACTTTCGCTGCACAATCGATATAGCATTTTGTTATGACTATATATGCAATTGATCACTCTTGCCTGTTCAATGAGTAAATCCAGTATCTTAAGTGAAGGTTTATACAGGGTGTTTTATCCCTTAAATGACGGTTTGCTCTGAAAAACGGTGCGAATGTAAAAAAAACGCAACTTTTCATTGACGTCCAGTGGTAAAAATTGATACACGTAGAGTAAAGCACAAGCAGAGAATTTGATATGCAGCACGTAAGCCACCTAGTAATGACCACAACCATTATTATTACCGACATTAACATTGTTGGGGCAGGCTGCTAAGTAACGGATTTTAAAAAAAAGGCCTGTATCCAACAAGATACAGGCCTTTTTTTGTACCATTTTTATGACTTATGGAGAAAGGGATGCGCGTTTTAAAGTTTGGAGGTTCATCATTAGCTGATGCAGATCGTTTTTTACGAGCGGCTGATATCATCGCTAATAATGCCCAGCAAGAAGAGCTAGCCGTTGTACTATCGGCTCCAGGAAAAACAACCAATAAGTTGGTCGCTGTTATTGAAGCTGCACTGAAAAATGGTGAAGCTGACGCACAGATTACAGAGATCGAATCTTCATTTAACACACTGTTTGCAGAGATCAAAGCGGTCGTGCCTTCTATCGATGGTGCCGCGTTTCAAGAGCAGGTGGATACCTCTCTTGCTCAGCTAAAGCAGTTCGTGAATGGCATCAACCTACTTGGTATGTGCCCGAACCACGTTAATGCTCGCATCATCAGTAAAGGTGAGCGAATCTCTATCCAGTTAATGAAAGCGGTACTGGAAGCGAAAGGCCAACCAGCAAGCCTGATTGACCCTGTCCAATACCTATACGCTAAAGGCGATCACCTTGAAGCTATGGTCGATGTGGATGTCTCTACTCAGAACTTCCAACAATCTCCACTTCCTAAAGGTCACGTTAACATCATGCCTGGCTTTACTGCGGGTAATGAAAAAGGTGAGCTAGTCACACTAGGTCGTAATGGCTCTGATTACTCAGCGGCGGTTCTAGCGGCATGTCTACGCGCTGATTGTTGTGAGATCTGGACAGATGTCGATGGTGTTTACAACTGTGACCCGCGTTTAGTGGATGATGCTCGTCTTCTTAAATCGCTAAGCTATCAAGAAGCGATGGAGCTTTCTTACTTCGGCGCTTCGGTTCTACATCCGAAGACTATCGCTCCTATCGCGCAATTCCATATTCCTTGCCTAATCAAAAACAGCTTCAACCCACAGGGTGCAGGTACTTTGATCGGCCAAGACACTGGCGAAGATAACCTAGCAATCAAAGGCATCACTACGCTAAGTGACCTAACGATGGTTAACGTATCAGGCCCAGGTATGAAGGGCATGGTTGGTATGGCGAGTCGTGTATTCGGCGCGATGTCTTCTGCCGGCGTTTCTATCGTCCTTATTACTCAATCTTCTTCTGAGTACAGCATCAGCTTCTGTATTGAATCGGCTGATAAGGTGAAAGCGAAACAAGTGTTGTCAGACGCGTTTGAACTTGAACTTAAAGATGGCCTGTTAGAGCCGGTTGAGTTCATGGATGACGTTGCGATTGTAACGCTGGTGGGTGACGGTATGCGCACTTCACGTGGCGTAGCATCTCAGTTCTTCTCTTCTTTAGCTGAAGTGAACGTCAACATTGTTGCTATTGCTCAAGGTTCTTCAGAGCGCGCTATTTCAGCGGTTATCCCTGAAGACAAAATCTCTGAAGCAATCAAAGCGTGTCACGAGAACCTATTTAACTCTAAGCACTTCCTAGATGTATTCGTTGTGGGTGTCGGCGGTGTTGGTGGCGAGCTTGTTGACCAGATCCAACGTCAGCAAGGCAAACTGGCTGAAAAAGGCATCGTGATTCGCGTATGTGGTTTAGCAAACAGTAAAGGTTTGTTGCTAGACAGCGATGGTCTACCGTTAGAGCAGTGGCGTGACCGTATGTCGAGTGCGACTGAAGAGTTCAGCCTAGCGCGTTTAGCGGCTTTGGTTCAACGTAACCACATCATCAACCCAGTATTGGTTGATTGTACGTCTAGCGAAGGTATTGCGGCGCAGTACGCTGATTTCCTAGCGGCTGGTTTCCACGTAGTAACACCAAACAAGAAAGCAAACACAGCAAGCATGGCTTACTACCATCAGCTTCGTGAAGTTGCACGCAACTCACGTCGTAAGCTGATGTACGAGACAACAGTAGGTGCAGGTCTACCGGTCATCGAAAACCTACAGAACCTTATCTCTGCAGGTGATGAACTTGAGAAGTTCAACGGCATTCTTTCAGGTTCACTGTCTTACATCTTCGGCAAGCTTGATGAAGGTATGACACTGAGCCAGGCAACCAATATTGCAAAAGATAACGGCTTCACTGAACCGGATCCTCGAGATGATCTATCTGGTATGGATGTGGCGCGTAAGTTGCTTATTCTTGCTCGTGAAGCAGGCATGGCGCTTGAACTTGAAGATGTTGAAGTAGACCAAGCTCTGCCACCGGGTTTTGATGATTCAGGTACGGTTGAAGAGTTCATGGCTCGCCTACCAGAAGCGGATGCTTACTTCAAAGAGCAGTCAGCTATCGCAGCAGAAGAAGGTAAAGTACTTCGTTATGTGGGTGAAATCGCTGAAGGTAAGTGTAAGGTTCGTATCGCTGCTGTTGATGGCGACGACCCAATGTTCAAGATTAAAGATGGCGAGAACGCATTAGCATTCTACAGCCGTTACTACCAACCAATCCCTCTAGTACTGCGTGGCTACGGCGCGGGTACTGAAGTAACAGCTGCTGGCGTATTCTCTGATGTGATGCGTACTCTTGGTTGGAAATTAGGAGTTTAAGAATGAGTTCAAGTGATATGGATGTTGTCGTTTATGCTCCTGCATCAATCGGTAATGTCAGTGTAGGGTTTGATGTGCTGGGGGCCGCTGTGTCTCCAGTGGATGGCACGCTGCTAGGTGACCGAGTTATGGTTAAAGCCGGTGATGAACCATTCTCACTTAAAACTGCAGGCAGCTTTGTTTCTAAGCTGCCAACTGAAGCAAAAGAAAACATCGTTTACGACTGCTGGGTGGTGTTCTCGAGAGAGCTTGATAAAAAAGGCGTTACGCTAAAGCCTTTAGAAATGACACTAGAAAAGAACATGCCTATCGGTTCAGGTTTGGGTTCTAGTGCATGTTCAATCGTCGCGGCACTGGATGCGCTAAACCGTTTTCACGGTGAGCCCCTGAATGAAACTGAACTGCTTGCTCTGATGGGTGAAATGGAAGGCAAGATTTCAGGTGGTATCCACTACGATAACGTTGCGCCATGTTACCTTGGTGGTGTGCAGCTCATGCTTGAAGAGTTAGGCATCATCAGCCAAGAAGTACCGTGTTTTGACGACTGGTACTGGGTAATGGCTTATCCGGGTATTAAGGTTTCAACGGCTGAAGCGAGAGAGATCCTACCATCTCAATATCGTCGTCAGGATATTATTGCTCATGGTCGTCACTTAGCGGGCTTTATCCACGCGTGTCATTCAGGTCAACCTGAACTGGCGGCGAAGATGATCAAAGACGTGATCGCTGAACCATATCGTGAGAAACTGCTTCCAGGGTTTGCTGATGCTCGTAAATACGCGCTGTCAGCTGGGGCACTGGCTACTGGTATTTCTGGTAGTGGTCCAACTCTATTTAGCATTTGCAAAGAACAAGATGTCGCCGAGCGTGTTGCACGCTGGTTAGAACAAAATTACGTACAAAATGAAGAAGGATTCGTTCACGTTTGTCGCCTAGATAAGCAGGGTTCGATCGTTACAGGAAGTGAGTTATGAAACTGTACAACATCAAAGAAAATGATGAACAAGTCTCTTTTGGCCAAGCCGTTCGTCAAGGCTTAGGCCGTAATCAAGGTCTATTTTTCCCATCTGAACTGCCAAAGTTTGATGATATCGATGCGCTGCTAGCAGAGGACTTTGTCCCTCGTAGCTCAAAGATTCTGTCAGCATTGATTGGTGATGAATTACCAAAAGAACAGATCGACCAAATGGTGGATGCAGCGTTCCAATTCCCTGCACCAATCAACCAAGTAAAAGACGGCGTTTACGCGCTTGAGCTTTTCCACGGTCCAACACTGGCGTTTAAAGATTTCGGTGGCCGCTTTATGGCTCAATCTTTAGCAGCTGTTTCTGATGGTGGTCAAATCACTATCTTAACGGCAACATCAGGTGATACTGGTGCGGCGGTTGCGCATGCTTTCTACGGCATGGAAGACATCAATGTTGTGATTCTTTACCCGAAAGGCAAGATCAGCCCACTGCAAGAGAAGCTGTTCTGTACGCTTGGCAAGAACATCCACACTGTGGCGATTGATGGTGACTTTGATGCGTGTCAGGCTCTAGTTAAAGACTCATTTGATGACGCTGAACTGCGTAAAGAGATCGGTCTTAATTCGGCAAACTCGATCAACATCAGCCGTTTAATGGCTCAGATCTGTTACTACTTTGAGGCGGCTTCTCAGCTGACTAAAGAGCAACGTGAAAACCTCGTTATCTCTGTACCAAGTGGTAACTTTGGTAACCTAACGGCTGGTCTATTGGCTAAAGCGCTAGGTCTACCTGTTAAGCGTTTTATCGCAGCAACTAACGAAAATGACACTGTTCCTCGTTACCTAGAAACAGGTCAATGGGATCCAAAACCGACTGTTGCGACAACATCGAACGCGATGGACGTAAGCCAACCAAACAACTGGCCTCGTATCGAAGAGCTTTGCCAACTGAAAGGTTGGGGCTTAGATACACTAGGCAAAGGTAAAGTATCTGACGAGCAGAGCGCTGAGTCAGTTCGCGACCTAAAAGCACAAGGTTACCTATGTGAACCACATGGTGCGATTGCTTACCGTCTACTGGAAGAGCAACTGCAAGAGAACGAAACTGGCTTGTTCCTGTGTACAGCACACCCAGCGAAATTCAAAGAAGTGGTTGATGACATCCTAGGTTCTGATATCGAACTGCCTGGCCCGCTAGCAAAACACGCGGCGATGGAATTGTTGTCTGAAGATCTTGATAACGATTTTGAAGCGCTAAAAGCTGTGCTTCGTCGAGTTCAACCGTAACGTCCATTTGTTTTTCGAACAAATAAAAACGGCGCTCAATGAGCGCCGTTTTTGTATTCTAATTTAAGCTCTAAAAATTATAGAGACTCAGTGAACGTACGTGCGATAACGTCACGTTGCTGTTCAGTTGTTAGAGAGTTGAAACGTACAGCGTAACCCGATACACGGATGGTTAGCTGTGGGTAGTTCTCTGGGTGAGCAACTGCATCTTCTAGCGTTTCACGCTTAAGAACGTTAACGTTTAGGTGTTGGCCACCTTCGATGCGTGGTGCTGCTTCGATTGCAACTTCACGGCTTTCGTACTCGCCTAGGTCTGCAGCTGAGATAACTTGGTCAGCTTCGAAACCTGCAGTAGCAACAACACAACGAGCTTCATTCTTCTCGCTATCTAGTAGCCAGATTGAGTTTAGTAGGTCATCGTTTGCTGCTTTAGTAATTTGAATACCTTGGATCATAACTATCTCCTAGTCCACTGAATGTGGTTTGATTATGGTGTTAACTTTCGATTTTTATTGAGCTGGGTAATATATACCTAATATTAGTAAGGTTAACATTGATTTAAGTCAAAAAACAACCAAAAACCATATTTTTACAAAGGTGATTATATTGAGGTAAATCAATAAAACCTTTGAAAACAAAGTAATTACAAAATATTTTAAAGTATAAAAAATATTTAACAGTCATATTTGTTGTAAGTTTACTACATTTGTTGTGTTTTTATTGAACTACAACCGATACGACCCTTTATTTATTAAGCATTCTGAAAGTGTAAAGTGATTTAATGACAAACAATAATTCATCCTCAAAACCGGAAACAAATATTAAGTTTATTGGCGCTCATGTCTCGGCTGCTGGTGGAGTTGATCAGGCGCCTATGCGTGCACGTGAAATTGGCGCCAATGCGTTTGCACTGTTTACCAAGAACCAGAGACAGTGGGCGGCAAAACCGCTAGAAGCGAAAACCATTAGTGCCTTTAAAGCTAATTGCAAAATGTTGGGCTTCGGTGCTGAGCACATTCTTCCTCATGACTCCTACCTTATTAACCTAGGAGCACCAGAAGAAGAGAAGCTAGAGAAATCACGCGCGGCTTTTATTGATGAAATGGAGCGTTGTAATCAACTTGGATTAACGCTTTTGAATTTTCATCCTGGGAGTCATTTAAAGAAAATCTCAGAAAGCGAATGTTTGGCGAAGATCGCTGAATCGATCAACCTAGCTCATCAAGCGGTACCTGACGTAATCGCAGTGATCGAGAATACGTCTGGGCAGGGCACTAATCTGGGTTGGAAGTTTGAACATCTAGCAGAGATCATCGAACAGGTAGAAGATAAGTCACGTGTTGGTGTGTGCTTAGACACCTGCCATACGTTTACTGCTGGCTATGACTTACGTACAAAAGAGGCGTGTGAGCATACTTTTGCTGAGTTCGACCGCATCGTGGGTATGCACTATCTAAGAGCAATGCACATCAATGATTCAAAAGCTGAGTTCGCGAGCCGAGTCGATCGACACCATTCTTTAGGAAAAGGCGAAATTGGCTGGGATTGTTTTGAGTATATTGCCTCTGATTCTCGCTTTAATGGTATCCCTCTTATCTTGGAAACCATTGATTCGACGATCTGGAAAGAGGAAATTCAACAACTTAGAATGTTTCATCGCTCAGCAACGCTAGCGAGCGAACAAGCGTAATAATAGAGGGGGAAATTTATTTCCGTCTATTTCTAAAAATTGGCACCTTTCTTTCATAGTATTAAAGTGAATATGTAGTTCACGATGTCTTAGAGGAGGTGCCTTTATGTATTCAATCACCCAAACTTCAACTATTGCTGTCGCACGCCGTTTACCTACACCAAACCGTCACGTGCATAACCACGGCCACCATCGTACACAGCAGAAAAGTGGTTAATCGAGATAAGCACAACTTGAACTGATTATTATGATTCATCAACAAGTGAACCCTACACATCATGTTTATTGATAGCTGTATGAGGTATAACTAGAGCCTTATTTAGGACAGTTAGCCGATACAGCTATTTTTTTGTCTGGCGAAAGCCGCTAGAAACCTTGATGATTGGGAAGTAAAACGATGACCGCACCAAAGACTTGGGAATCCATTATTAATGATGAACGTGATAAAGAGTACTTTCAGAGTGTCCTCGCGTTTGTTGAACAGCAACGTAATAGTGGTAAAACCGTCTACCCGCCACAAGAACAGGTGTTCAGTGCCTTTGATATGACGCCTTTCGAATCCGTGCGAGTGGTTATCTTAGGGCAAGATCCTTATCACGGTGCTAACCAAGCTCACGGCTTAGCATTCTCAGTGCTTCCTGGTGTGAAAATCCCACCTTCTCTACGCAATATGTACAAAGAGCTTGCACAAGATATAGAGGGCTTTGAGATTCCTAGTCATGGTTATCTCGATTCTTGGGCATCGCAAGGGGTGTTGATGTTGAACACAGTCCTTACAGTCGAAGAGGCAAAAGCACACTCACATGCTAAGTGTGGCTGGGAAACCTTTACCGATGCCATTATTGCTGAGCTCAATCAGCGCTCTGAACCGATCATCTTTTTGTTGTGGGGCGCACACGCCCAGAAGAAAGGTCAAGCGATTGATGACGACAAGCATCATGTGTTGGTTGCACCTCACCCATCGCCATTATCGGCACGCCGTGGATTCTTCGGTTGTCAGCATTTCTCTACAACCAACAAGCTGCTTTCTTCTATGGATCAACAACCTATTGACTGGCGTTTACCAACAGAAGTGTAGGTTGGTGGTTTTCTGAGCAGGGTCAAATCATAAATCAGCATATTCGTATACACTTATAAATAGTAGGTGTAATGGAGTGCAATACTATGATGATTGAAAGGATAAGACGAGAGCATGGCTATATGGCTCGTTTACTCGCGATACTCAACAGTAAGTTAGAGTTTCTGAAACAGGAGCGAGAAATAAACTATAGCCTGATCGCAGAGGTGGTTCATTACCTTATGAACCATTCAGACAAAGTGCATCACCCTAAAGAAGACGTCATTTATCGCTACTATCTTAAGCAATATGGCAGCGAGCAAGCGATTGAAGACTTGGAGTTAGAGCATCAATTGCTTTCTGAGAAAACGGCGGACTTTTTAGGTTTGGTCGATATGATCCTTCAAGATGCGGTGGTTCCTCAGCAAGTCTTTATTGAGCAGCTTGAAGCGTTTGTTAAGGCTCAGCGAAAGCACATGGAATATGAAGAGAAGCATGTGCTACCCATGATTGTTGAGGCGTTCACGGTGAAAGATTGGCAAGAAGTGGAGTCTCAATGGCTTCAACCGGAAGATGACCCTGTTTTTGGAGAGACCATCGCCGATCAATATCGCCAACTCGCGGCTCGGGTTCGACAAAATGAACAAGAGTGTGTTTAGCCCGTTGTAATGTTGAGGTGCACCTATTTTAGGTGTCCTCTATATTAGAGGGTTGGTTTCTAAATGGCGCTTTGAGCGGATTAACTACCTCAAAAAATAAAAAGGCACCTATATAGGTGCCTTTTGCTATCTGATTTCTTATCGTGCTGATTAAAGTTTTATATCGTCAAGGCTAAAATCAAGACCTAGGTTCATCTCTCTCAGCTCTTTCTCAAGCTGCCTACGATCGTTGATGGCTTCGATTTCACGCCACTTACGCTTGAGTGGTTTCGAGCGTGATTTTTGAGTTACACGAGGCATTTCTAGTTCTGATACTTCATCGAATTGAAAGCTATCCATAAGCCATATCTCCTTCCGTGGGACTAGTTCTTACGAACCAATAAATATCATATTTAGGTTCACAATAACTTTGATTTGTTTCTCATTTGTTTCAAATCCATGAAGCTTTTGTTCTATTTTCTTATGCATGCTCACACATTGTGAGAATTATTATGTATAAAAAACAGGCAAACAAACCTAAGTAAACGATTAAATTGGGGGTTATTGAATGTTAATTCATTGTGCGAATGGAATAGCGTTTTGACTACAATGCATTGAAGTGCACATGGTACCGTGCGGTATAGGGATCTCATTGGCCTAGAAAAAAACGAAGATCTTCACTATACCTTGTAAAACCTAGGCTGACGTCATTTTTATAGGATGGTGTTCTTGTTGGGGTAGTGCCGTGGCTGTTGTTGATATTATGTCCCGATAATGTGACTTTTATTGGGCTGCATTGTTGAAAGTTGTGTTAACAAAAGGTGTGTTATTAGTGAAATGTCATTTTAATATAAGTGTATTTGCATATTGATTTTTAGGCCGTCTCGCTGCATTATCCGCCCGTCAAAAAATACACTGATACGTAAAATGGATGCATGAAGCGACATTTACAGTCTCAATCGCCGCAAGAATATAACAAGAGTGCCGACACAACATTGACAGAGGCATAGGCGATTAAGAGGAAGGCTAGGAAGCATGATCGGTGCTTAAACTCAATTACGAGGTTCACGTGACAGACTTAATCAATTTGATGAACGATCTCCTTTGGGGATCTATCTTAGTTTACTTACTGGTTGGTGTGGGTATCTACTTCACTGTACGACTAGGCTTCATTCAATTCCGCCATTTCGGCCACATGTTCTCTGTTCTTAGAAACAGCCGTAAAGCAGACAGTGCTGGTATCTCTTCTTTCCAAGCTCTTTGTACTAGTCTCGCTGCTCGTGTAGGTACGGGTAACATGGCAGGTGTTGCTGTAGCACTAACCGCTGGTGGCCCTGGTGCTATCTTCTGGATGTGGCTAATCGCAATGCTAGGTATGGCAACATCGTTTGCAGAAAGCACACTGGCACAGCTATACAAAACGCGTGATAACGACGGTAACTACCGCGGCGGCCCTGCATACTACATGGAGAAAGGCCTAGGCATGCGTTGGATGGGGGTTCTATTCTCTATCTTCCTCATCATTGCATTTGGTCTTGTATTCAACGCGGTTCAAGCGAACGCGATTGCAAGCGCAATGAATACGGCATTCGACCTTGAGCGTAGCTACGTTGGTGTTGGTATCGTAATCATCTCTGCGTTCGTTATCTTCGGTGGTATCCGTAAGATTGCACGCACAGCAGAAATCATCGTTCCAATCATGGCATTGGCTTACCTAGCGATCGCTATGTACGTGATGTTCGCGAACATCGAGAAAGTGCCTGAAGTACTGGCTCTTATCTTCAAGAGTGCATTCGGTCTGCAAGAAGCAGCAGCGGGTGGCCTAGGTTACGCAATCGCACAAGCGATGATTAACGGCATCAAACGTGGTTTGTTCTCGAACGAAGCGGGTATGGGTTCTGCGCCAAACGCAGCAGCTTCTGCTACGCCTTACCCACCGCACCCAGCATCACAAGGTTACGTGCAAATGCTAGGCGTGTTCATGGATACCATTGTTATCTGTTCAGCAACAGTCGCAATCATCCTGATGTCTGGTGAGTATGTACCACACGGTGAAGTAACGGGTATCGAACTAACGCAACGTGCACTAACAGCACAAGTGGGCGAATGGGGCGGCATTTTTGTAGCGGTAGCGATTTTCTTCTTCGCTTTCACTTCAATCATTGCAAACTACTCGTACGCTGAAACGAACCTTATCTTCCTTGAGCACAACAACAAGAAGGGCCTAGTGCTGTTCCGTATCGTTGTTCTGGGTATGGTTATGTTCGGTTCTCTAGCGACGTTACCAACGGTATGGGCACTGGCTGACGTATCGATGGGCCTAATGGCGATTGTTAACTTGGTGGCGATTATCCTGCTATCAGGTATCGTGATTAAGCTAGCGAAAGACTACAACCGCCAACTAGACGCGGGTAAAGTACCAACATTCGATTCGAATGACTTCCCAGAGCTTAAGTCTCAGCTGGAAGACGGTATTTGGGACAACAACAAGAAGTAATCTTGTTGGAGCGATAAACGGCTCATCCTAAAGTGATTAGAAAGGCTAAGGTTTCGACCTTAGCCTTTTTGTTTGCCTGTCATTTGTCTCATTCTGTCTATCGAAGCTCATTCTCCCTATCGAAGTAATAGGAAGAGTCATAAAGACAAGTTGATGTTTTTTCTATACTCTAGCAGCATCCAGTTAGATAACCGATTAGGGTAAAGTTATGTTAGTTGTCGTTTCTCCAGCCAAAACACTTGATTACGAATCACCATTAGCGACGGAACGCTTTAGTCAGCCTGAGTTTGTTGAACACTCTGCTGAGCTGATTGAAGAGTGCCGCAAACTGACGCCAGTAGATATTTCTGCACTGATGAAAGTCAGCGATAAAATCGCAGGGTTGAACGTAGCGCGCTTTGAGCAGTGGAGCGAGACCTTTACCCAAGACAACGCACGCCAAGCAATCCTAGCCTTTAAAGGCGATGTATACACTGGCCTAGACGCTGAAACGCTATCGGATGAAGATTTTGACTACGCACAAGACCACCTGCGCATGCTTTCTGGGTTATATGGCTTGCTTAAGCCATTAGATTTGATGCAGCCATACCGCCTAGAGATGGGTACACGCTTGGCGAATGCTCGTGGTACTAACTTGTACCAGTTCTGGGGCAACATCATCACAGACAAGCTGAATGAAGCGTTGAATGCTCAAGGCGACAATGTGTTGATCAACTTGGCGTCTAACGAATACTTTAAAGCCGTGAAGCCGAAGAACTTGGATGGCCAAGTGATTACCCCTGTATTCAAAGACTGCAAGAACGGTCAGTACAAGGTGATCAGTTTCTACGCGAAGAAAGCGCGTGGCATGATGGCTCGCTACATCATCGAGAACAAGATCGACTCGGTTGAGGCGCTGACCCAGTTTGATACGGCGGGCTACTACTTCGTTGAAGAAGAGTCGAACGCGAAAGAGCTTGTCTTTAAGCGCGAAGAGCAAAACTAGTAGTCCTTGGCTAACGAGTAGCTCTCGGTTTTAGCCTGATAACAGACCAGATAGAGAAAAGCCCCATGCAGCGAACTGCATGGGGCTTTTTTATTGAATCGTTGAAGCTGGTAGATTACTTCTTCTTTGCTGCTTTCTTTTTCTTCGCGATTTTTTTCTTCTTCGCGATTTTTTGTTTCTCTACCGCTTTCTTATCTTCTTTCTTCGGCTTCTTCTTCTTAGTCACGGCCGCTTTCTTATGCGTAGGGCGCATGCCTTCAATAAAGCGTTCTTTGATTGGTTCGTCTGTGTAACGAGCCACACGCTCAATCATTAGTTGATCGTGCGCTTCAATGATAGAAACCGCGTTACCTTTTTTACCAGCACGAGCAGTACGGCCAATACGGTGTAGGTATACGTCAGCAGTACGTGGCATGTCGTAGTTGATTACGTGGCTTACGTCTGGAAGGTCGATACCACGAGCAGCAACGTCAGTCGCTAGTAGTACGTTTACAGAGCCGTCACGGAAACGAGCAATCGCGTTGTTACGACGATCTTGAGGCATTTCACCTTGGATCCACGCACATGGGATTTGCGCGCTTTCAAGTTGAGCTCGTAGATCACCTAGACGATCACGCGTCTTCAAGAATACGATGCTGCGCTCAGCTTGCTCTGTGATGACGTGCTTTAGGATGTTCAGCTTGTGCTCTGCTGTGTCTGCACGGTGGTACCACTGAGTGATCTTCTTACGCTCACGAAGTGATGATTTCGCATCGATCTCCGCTGGGTTTTTCAGTAGATCTTCAGTGAAGCCTTCAATGCCTTTACCTTCTAGCGTTGCTGAGAACAGTAAAGTTTGTTTACGCCAGCGACACTCTGCAGACAGACGGTCAACAACAGGACCAAAGCCCATGTCTAGCATGCGGTCGGCTTCATCTAGAACCAGCCATTCAATCGCACGACAGTCAAAACGCTCGCCTTCAATGTATTCCATCAAACGGCCAGGTGTTGCTACTACGATATCTTGAGTGGTACTTAAGATATCTGCGTGCTCTTGGTACATCACACCGCCTGTGATCGTGAAGATATTTAGGCTGGTGTATTTAGCAAGCTCACGTGCTTGTTCGGTGATCTGCATTGCTAGCTCACGCGTTGGCGTCAGGATAAGCATACGTGCAGGGCCAGATTTCTTACGTGGGAAATCCAGTAGGTATTGCAGTGCTGGCAATACAAATGATGCTGTTTTACCAGTACCTGTTGGCGCAGAAGCCAAAACGTCTCTTCCATCTAACGCTTGTGGGATTGCTTCAGCTTGTATCTGTGTTGGACGTTCGTAGCCCATTTCGTCAATTGCTTTAAGCAGCTCTTGGTTTAGATCGAGTTCTGCAAAGGTTCTGATCACTGTTGTTTCTCCACAAGCAATAAATGTTTCTGCCTCAAAAAGCAGACGATAAAAAAGAGTAGTCGGACATTATAGAAGCATTAGTGATTAGGATCACATGGTATTTGCTACATCTTGAGATAAAAATCTTTAGTGAGCGCAATAAATGCTTCGCTATAACCACCTTGATGGTGAATTGTAAGCGATTCGCGCTGCAAATCTTGCTCGCAAGCAGGGTCTTTAGATAACTCGAATAAAATTCGGCTAGCTGGCTTTTTATCTGTTGTTTTTACATCAAGGCGTTTTGCTAGATACCAACCACATTGCTCGGCAAGCTTGATAAAACCTTCCCCCTCAGGCGTCGGTAGGATGAAACTGGCAGTCGCGGCGTCGGTTGTTATCTCGAAACAACGCTGGGCAAGCGCTAAATGATCCAAGCTGTCGGTGTGCCTGGCGGTGGCTCTTTGGCTTTGCTGCGCCTGTTCTCCAGAGTTGAAGTAGGGCGGGTTACAGATGATCGCATCAAACCTTTGTGGAAAGTCGGTTGTTAACACGCTGCCGTGATCAAGGGAGATACGATTTTGCCAAGGCGACTGCTCAATATTGACAGTGGCAGCATCAATAGCGTGTTGATCAATATCTATCGCAGAGATTGAAGCATCTTCAAAACGCTGCGCAGCCATCAAAGCCAGCAGACCTGTCCCGGTTCCAATATCGAGTACACATGATCTTTGTGGCAGGCTTACCCAAGCGCCAAGTAATACGCCATCGGTACTGACTGGCATACCGCTTTTCCCGCCGTAAATTGAGAATTGCTTAAAATTGAAGCTTTTAGTTTGCACTGTTTTGTCTTTCATTAATGTTCTGAGTATCGAGATATTTTAAGTGATTAGCTCTAATGTTAACCGCTTGTATGAATCAATGTTCTGCTTGGAAGAATATTGTTGTGCATTATGGTTAGTTTATAATTGTGGCTATTTTTCTATAGCTAGTGGAATCCACTGCTTTTTGTTCTCATATGCAAATTTATATGGTGTTTTTGTGTGGTGACTTGCAGCTAGCCAGTTGTTTCGTCATTATGCGCGACTATTTTATAGATTGATTGACAGCTTTGAGCTGTAACATTCATGTAAGCACAACATAAATTCATAAATATAATTAAGGATTATCTGTGAAACAGAGTCTAAAACTAACAGATATAATGGCATTGGGCTTTATGCTTTTTGCGTTTTTCTTGGGTGCGGGTAACATCATCTTCCCACCTCTAGCTGGCCAATTAGCCGGTGATCACTTCCTTCCAGCGATGTCTGGTTTTCTGCTGACTGCCGTTGGTCTGCCGTTAATCACTATCGTCGCGGTCGCAGTGGCTGGTGGCTCTTGGGGTCACTTAACTAAAGATCTTCCTAAGAAAGCAGCAACCATCATGGCTGTACTGATCTTTATCATTATCGGTCCTGCATTTGCTGCACCGCGTACTGGCCTTGTTGCCTATGAGATGGCGGTGAAACCGTTCTTCATCGATGCCTCTCAAGCTCACCTAACTCTCTTTTCGATTGCATTTTTTGCAGTAGCGATGTTCTTCTCATGGTCGCAAGGTAAGCTTATTGACGTCATTGGTAAGGTGCTAACACCTGCACTGTTCGTTGGTTTGGTTGTGCTGGCGATTGCTGTATTCGTTAACCCTCAAGGCGATATTCTTGCGGCTCACGGTGAGTACATCACTCAACCACTAACCAAAGGTTTCCTTGAAGGCTACAACACCATGGATACTTTTGCTTCTTTGATGTTTGGTATGCTGATTGTTGATGCGATTCGTAGCAAGGGCATTACTGACCGTGCAGCGACGACTAAGTACCTAATTAGCGCGGGTTGTATTGCCGCAGCGGGTCTGGCGTTTGTTTACATCTCTCTATTTTTCCTAGGCGCAACAAGTGCAACAGTCGCAGCTGGTGCAGACAATGGCGGTGCTATTTTAAGCCTATACGTTCAATCGTTGTTTGGTCCTTCTGGTCAGCTAGTGCTTTCTGTGATCGTACTATTAGCATGTCTAACTACGGCGATTGGCCTTGTGTCAGCATGTTCTGATTACTTCAGCTCGCTAACGCCTCTGTCTTACAAGACTTGGGTAATCATCAATGGTGTAGCTTGTGCAACCGTTGCGAACGTTGGTCTTTCTCAACTGATTTCTCTGTCTGTTCCAGTACTGTTTGCACTGTACCCAGTCGCTATCGCGTTGGTTGCTCTGACATTCTTACGTAGCCGTTTCCCTAATCCAAAAGCGGCTTACCGCGTAGTGGTATTAGTGTCACTGCTGTTTGCTCTTATTGATGGCGCTAAAGTAGCGGGTGTAGACGTGTCTGCACTTAAGATGCTGCCACTGTTTGAGATCGGTATGGGTTGGTTGCTTCCAACAACGGCTGCAATCATCTGTATGTTCTTTGTTGGCAAGTCAACAGAACAAGAGATGGCTGAAGAGACTGTTTAATCTTCCGTTGAGATTAGATTGTCCTTCGAGATGAAATAGAAAAGGCCTCATTACTTCGCAGTAATGAGGCCTTTTTGTATTCTGTGGTCTTTTTATATCCAGCTAGTTACTTGGTTAGCTACTTAGCCGGGAGTACTTCTGTTTGGTTATAGCTTTTCGCTGTACTCAACCAGTACTTGCTCAACCCAGCTTGCGATACGGTCGTCGCTTAGCTCGTATTGTGAATCTTCATCAAGCGCCAAACCAACGAATTGAGATTTGTCTTCGGTTAACGCTTTAGACGCTTCGAACTCGTAGCTGTCATCGTTTGGCCAGAAGCCAACAAACTCTGCACCCGCGGTTTTCAGTTCATCATGCAATAGACCCATCGCATCTAGGAACCATTCGCCGTAGCCTTCTTGGTCACCCAAACCAAACAGAGCCACAACCTTGCCTTTCATAGGCGTGGTTGCGATGTCTTCCCACAGTTCATTCCAATCTTCTTGGATTTCACCGAAGTCCCAAGTCGAGATGCCCAGCAATAAAAGGTCGTAGTCCGCCATCAATGAAAGAGGGCTTTCTTTCACGTTATGGATATCAACTAGGTCTTCACCAATAATGCCGCGAATTTTCTCTGCTGCCATTTCTGTGTAGCAGGTGGTTGAGCCGTAAAATAATCCAATTTTCATAGCAAACGTTCGATTTTAATTTCAGATGGCGAATTCTAACCATAAATCGACTTCGATTGCAGCGATTATCCGCTCAAGTCGTAATTTTTATGGCATTCATATTTGCTCTGGCATACTCTCAAAACAGTTTCCAATATTGTGAGTAACACTATGCAGTCGCCTCAAGGGCAGAGCGCAGACCACGGTCTCGTTGAGCAGTTTTTAGATGCTATGTGGATGGAGCGAGGATTATCGGAGAATACGCTTGTCTCGTACCGTACCGATTTGTCCAAGTTATTAGCGTGGATGGAAAAGAACAATTACCGCCTCGACTTCATTAGCCTTTCAGGTTTACAGGATTATCAAGGCTGGTTAGCCGACGCCGATTTTAAGCAGACCTCTCGTGCCCGTATGTTGTCGGCGATTCGTCGCTTGTTCCAATATTTGCACCGCGAGAAAATCAGAGGCGATGATCCAAGTGCCTTGTTGATCAGCCCGAAGCTGCCGCAACGCTTGCCGAAAGATTTGAGCGAAGAACAGGTTGATGCTTTGCTCGATGCGCCAGATCCGAACGATCCGATTGAGCTTCGCGATAAGGCGATGCTTGAGTTACTCTATGCAACCGGTTTGCGTGTGACAGAACTGGTTAGCTTGACGATGGAAAACATCAGCCTAAGACAGGGCGTGGTGCGTGTTATTGGTAAGGGTGGCAAAGAGCGCTTAGTACCAATGGGCGAAAATGCGGTGGATTGGATAGAGACTTTTATTGAACAGGGTCGTCCACATCTACTTGGCGAAAACAGTTCTGATGTGGTTTTTCCGAGTAAACGCGCCAAGCAAATGACCCGTCAGACGTTCTGGTATCGTATTAAGCACTACTCGGTCGTCGCTGGTATCGACACAGAATTGTTGTCACCACACGTATTGAGACACGCTTTTGCGACGCATTTACTGAACTATGGCGCAGATCTCAGGGTCGTACAGATGTTACTTGGGCATAGTGACTTATCGACAACCCAAATTTATACTCACGTGGCGACTGAAAGGCTCAAGCAAATTCATGCGCAGCATCACCCACGTGCTTAAATCCATTTATTTTTAAGGTGAACTTAATGAGCGTATTACGCCGTCTTCCTCTACTAGCGCTTCCTCTTATGATTACTGCATGTAATGCATCAGAAGCGAAAGTAGAAACAACATCAACAGCCGTAGAAGCTGCTCCAGCTCAAGCTATTGATACAGCTGCGTTAACTAAGCGTTTTGAAAAAATCGGTATTAAGGTCGATAAGATTGTTCCTTCGGATATCGATGGTTTGTTAGAAGTTCAAACCAACAGCGGCATTATATTTTCTTCTCCAGAGGGCGATCACTTTCTAGCCGGTACACTTTACTCTTTAGATGAAAACGGTAAGTTCAGTGATGTTTTGGCTGAGCGTCAAGCTCCGCTGAATGCTGAAAAAGTCGCGGCGATGTCGGATACGGTTATTGAATACAAAGCCGATAACGAAAAGTATGTTGTGACGGTATTTACTGACATTACGTGTGGCTACTGTGTTCGTCTGCACAGCCAAATGCAGGGCTACAACGATCTGGGTATTACCGTTCGTTACATGGCTTACCCACGCCAAGGTGCGACAGGGCAAGTTGCCGATCAAATGGCAGCAATCTGGGCTTCAGATGATCCAAAAACAGCGATGCATGACGCTAAAGTAAACCGTCAAATGCCAGCGTCTGGTAAAGACCTAGCAGAGCAAAAGCAGATCATTGCTAAACAATACCAACTGGGTCGTGAGCTTGGCATCAATGGCACACCGGCTATCGTGCTAGCAAGTGGTGAGTTGGTGAGTGGTTACTTACCGCCAGCACAACTTCTTCAACGTTTAGAGCAATAATCTCGTTTTCTGTATTGCCAATTTATCCCCCATGTTTTTGATTTAAGGAGTGGCCTGATTGATATCGGGCCCATTTTTATATGATAGAGATCCAACGCCGTCCTGAGGTCGACATTTCAGTCTTACCTGCTCACTTACCTGACTTGTTAAAGCGCATTTATGTGAGTCGTGGAATCGACAGTGCCGACCAACTAGAGACAGCAGCGAAAGGCTTGCACTCTTATCAAAAACTGGGCGGCATTGATGCTGCGGTTGAGCTGTTGTTCAAAGCTATTCAGCAGCAAAAACGCATCATCATTGTTGGTGACTTTGATGCCGATGGCGCGACCAGCTCGGCGCTGTCTGTTTTAGCGTTACGTATGCTCGGCAGCTCTAACGTCGACTATCTGGTACCAAACCGTTTTGAAGATGGTTATGGCTTGAGCCCTGAGGTTGTTGAACAGGCAATCGAGCTTGGTGCTGAAGTGATCATGACGGTCGACAACGGTGTATCTTCAATTGAAGGTGTTCGCTTTGCTAAAGAGAAAGGGCTAGAGGTTCTGGTTACCGATCATCACTTGCCGGGCAATGAACTGCCAATGGTCGATGCTATGGTTAACCCAAACCTTGAAAGTTGTGCTTTTCCTTCGAAAGCCCTAGCGGGGGTTGGTGTCGCTTTTTACCTGATGATGGCATTGTGTGTTCACATGCGTAAATTGGGTTGGTTTGCAGAGCGCGGCATGACAGAACCTAAGTTGATGGAACTGATTGACCTTGTGGCGCTGGGTACGGTTGCCGACGTGGTTCCACTCGATGAAAACAACCGAATTTTAGTTCATCAAGGTTTGCAACGTATTCGTGCGGGTAAAGCTCGTCCGGGCATTCAAGCCTTGATCGAAATTGCTAAGCGAGACGCTAAGCGTTTGGTGGCGTCTGACTTTGGCTTTGCTCTTGGTCCTCGTATCAATGCAGCTGGTCGATTAGACGACATGTCTTTTGGTGTTGAGCTGCTAATGAGTAACAACATCCATGCGGCTCGTCGAATGGCGAGTGAGTTAGATGGCTTGAACCAAACACGTAAAGAGATCGAAGAGGGTATGAAGCAAGAAGCGATGGCTTTTTGTGAGCGCCTTGAATTTGGTAAAGACGACCTACCTTCTGGCTTGGCACTATTCCAACGTGATTGGCACCAAGGTGTGATTGGTATTTTGGCTTCGCGTATCAAAGACAAATACCACCGCCCAGTGATTGCGTTTGCAGATGGCGGCGAAGGCAGTATCAAAGGTTCATGTCGTTCAATTCCGGGTCTGCACATGCGTGATGCATTGGACCGAATTGATACTCAAAACCCTGGCTTGATTCTTAAATTTGGTGGCCACGCAATGGCGGCTGGTTTAACCATCATGGAAAAGGACTTTGAACGCTTCAGCAAGCTGTTCAATGATGTGGTGAAGAATGAACTTGGAGAAACAGCACTGAAGGGCATTATCTTGTCTGATGGTGAGCTGTTACCAGAAGAGTTCTCGATGCACACCGCTGAAACGCTGCGTTCAGGTGGCCCGTGGGGACAAGCTTTCCCTGAGCCAATCTTCGATGGTGAGTTTAAAGTGCTGCACCAAAAGCTGGTGGGTGAAAAGCACCTTAAGCTGATGCTTGAGCCGCTCTACAAAGGCCACCCAACCAATGTGATGATTGACGGTATTGCCTTTAACGTCGACCTACGTCGCTGGCCTGATGCATCAGTAAAAACCGTTCATCTTGCATTTAAGCTCGATATCAACGAATTTCGCGGCAACCAATCGTTGCAGCTGATGATTGATCATATCGAAGCCAAATAGTGATTTTGGGCTCAATAATGCTCATCATATAGTGCCAAATTCAACAAGCTCTGTTCAAAAACAGGGCTTGTTTTCCTTCCTGCCCTTACAAAATTTACGTGTTTTTTATGCCTGTCAATTTTATATCCCATTAAGTTGTTGAATCTTGGTTCACCACTCTAAAAAATTCTGTATCTCCGTCACACTTTTGAGTACAATTCTTCGGTTAAATTCTACTCATAAATGATGAGCTAAAATGTTTGAAATCAATCCTATAAAAAACCGTCTGCAGGATGTGTCTGAGCGCACAAATATCCTGAGGGGGTATCTTTGACTATGACGCTAAGAAAGAGCGTCTAGAAGAAGTAAACGCAGAATTAGAACAACCGGATGTATGGAACGAACCTGAGCGTGCTCAAGCGCTAGGTAAAGAACGTTCTGCATTGGAAGCGGTAGTAGAAACGATCGACCAACTTGACCAAGGTGTTGAGGATGTTGATGGCCTATTAGAGCTTGCGGTTGAAGAAGAAGATCAAGAAACGTTCGATGAAATTGAACCAGAACTGGCCGAGCTTGAAGCTAAGCTAGAGAAGCTGGAATTCCGTCGTATGTTCTCTGGTGATCACGATGCATCAGATTGCTACATCGATTTACAGTCAGGTTCGGGCGGTACAGAAGCTCAAGACTGGACTTCAATGATGTTGCGCATGTACTTACGTTGGGCAGATTCGAAAGGCTTCAAGACTGAAGTTATCGAAGTGTCGGATGGTGATGTTGCTGGCCTTAAAGGCGCAACGGTACGTATTTCTGGTGAGTATGCTTACGGTTGGTTACGCACAGAGACTGGTGTTCACCGTCTAGTTCGTAAGTCACCATTTGATTCAAGTGGTCGTCGTCATACTTCATTTGCATCTGCGTTTATCTATCCTGAGATTGATGACAACATTACGATCGACATTAATCCTTCTGACCTACGTATTGACGTATACCGTGCCTCTGGCGCTGGTGGTCAGCACGTAAACACCACGGAATCAGCGGTACGTATTACTCACGTTCCGACTAACACCGTGGTTCAATGTCAGAATGACCGTTCGCAGCATAAGAACAAAGACCAAGCGATGAAGCAGCTACGTGCTAAGCTTTTTGAACTTGAGATTCAAAAACAAAATGCTGAAAAACAAGCGAGCGAAGAAACGAAATCAGACATCGGTTGGGGCAGTCAAATCCGCTCTTACGTACTGGATGATTCTCGTATCAAAGATTTGCGCACCGGCATCGAAAATCGCAATACTCAAGCGGTTCTTGACGGTGACTTAGACAAGTTTATTGAAGCTAGCCTGAAATCAGGTCTGTAAGCTTTACCAACTATTAAGCTTTACCAATAATATTGGTAAAAATGCCTATATTTTCAAAAATATAGCTGTCCAAATTATAAAAGCAAGGTACATCTCTAATGACTGATGCTGTTCAAAACGAAAACGCACAAGAAGCTTCTTCACCTGAAGAGAACAAACTAATCGCTGAACGCCGTAGCAAGCTGGATCACATCCGCTTGAACTGCAAAGCGAACGGTCACCCAAATGATTTCCGTCGCGAGCACCTAGCTGGCGATCTTCAAGCGGAATTCGGTGAGAAGACTAAGGAAGAGCTAGAAGAGCTTAACCACATCGTTGCGATCGCTGGTCGTGTTATGGCGAAGCGTGGTCCATTCCTTGCGATTCAAGAAACTTCTGGTCGTATCCAAGCATACGCAGCGAAAGACGTACAAAAAGTACTGAAAGAGAAGTACCAAGGCCTAGATATCGGTGACATCATCGGTGTTAAAGGTGCGCTTCACAAATCTGGTAAAGGTGACCTTTACGTGAACATGGAAGAGTTTGAACTGCTAACTAAAGCACTTCGTCCTCTACCAGAGAAGTTCCACGGTCTAACTGACCAAGAGATGCGTTACCGTCAGCGTTACGTTGACCTAATCGTGAACGAAGACTCTCGTAACACATTCATTGTGCGTTCTAAGCTTGTGTCTTCAATCCGTAACTTCATGAGCTCAAAAGGCTACCTAGAAGTTGAAACGCCAATGATGCACGTGATCCCAGGCGGTGCTACAGCACGTCCATTCATCACTCATCACAACGCATTAGACATCGACATGTACCTACGTGTTGCACCTGAGCTTTACCTTAAGCGTCTAGTGGTTGGTGGTTTTGACCGTGTATTTGAGATCAACCGTAACTTCCGTAACGAAGGTCTATCTCCACGTCACAACCCAGAATTCACAATGATGGAATTCTACCAAGCGTACTCTGACTACAAAGATCTAATGGATCTAACTGAAGAGATGCTAAGCACAGCAGCGATGGACGTTCTTGGTTCTACTTCTATGCCTTACGGTGACGAAACGGTTGAGTTCGGTGGCACTTACGCTCGCATGAGCATGTTCGATGCAATCAAACACTACACACCTGAAAATGCAAACATTCAAGCTCTGACTGAAGATGATCTTCAGAACAGAGAATTGATGGTTAAAATTGCAGAAGAAGTAGGTCTGTACGTTGAGAAATTCTGGACTTGTGGTCAGCTTCTTGAAGAGATCTTTGGTGAAACGGCTGAGCCTCAGCTAATTCAACCAACATTCATCACGGGTTACCCAGCGGACATCTCTCCACTGGCTCGTCGTAGCGACAGCAACCCATTCTTCACTGACCGCTTTGAGTTCTTCATCGGTGGCCGTGAAGTAGCGAATGGTTTCTCTGAGCTTAACGATGCACAAGACCAAGATGAGCGTTTTAAAGCGCAAGTTAACGCAAAAGACGCGGGTGATGACGAAGCGATGTACTACGATGCAGACTACATTACTGCACTAGAGCACGGCTTACCGCCAACAGCGGGTCAAGGTATTGGTATTGATCGTCTAGCGATGCTATTTACAAATACGCACACAATCCGTGACGTGATCTTGTTCCCGGCAATGCGTCCACAAGCGTAATACTCGCTTATGGGATGTAACAGCCCATCTAATTAAAAAAGCCACCTTCGGGTGGCTTTTTCTGTTTTTAGGCTGCAAAACCTAGCCTGTACCGCACTCTTGATTCGAAAAACCATTATTTCTGACATAGTCTTACTATTGAGACATAAAATCTAAGATAGTCTCACTACTATACGTCCTGCGCTGAATACGATCTCGTGGCATTTTGTCGAACGATGAAGCAGTGACTCGTATTAGCTTGATTTAAATAAAAATAGAATAAGGAAGAAGGATGGGAACTCAATTTAAGATGGATTCCTTACCAGGTTCTCTTATCGTCGTTGGTGGTGCGTACGAACCCTGGTTATCAGTGTTAGAGCAAGTGGGTTGGCAATGTACCCAGTGTGCAGATTTACGAAAAGCCGATGCCTTGATTGCTGACATTGGCCCATGCATTGGCATTGTGGATCTTAGTCATGATGAGTTTAGCCTTAACGGTATCGCTAATCTCGTGAGCAACAACAAGCAAGTAAGATGGCTCGCCTTTATTCGTGAATCGCAATTGAGCTCTGATACCATTTGCCAATTTATCGTGAACTTCTGTATCGACTTTTTCACGGCGCCAATCCCAGATGCCCAGTTATTGAGTACCATTGGTCACCAATTGGGTATGCTCAAGCTTGAGCAGAAAGTATGGCCAAACTACGGCATCAACAACAATATGGGTTTGCTTGGCGACTCTGTGGCTGTGAAGCGTTTGAGAGACCAAGTAAAGCGCATTGGGCCGACTGATGTCAGTATCCTGATTTACGGAGAGAGTGGATCAGGAAAAGAGACGGTTGCACGCTCAATTCATCAAAACTCTTCGCGAGCGCAAAAGCCATTTTTAACGGTCAATTGTCGTGCCTTATCTGAAATGAGAATAGAGGCCGAGGTATTTGGTATCTCTGCACAGCCCGCTGCAGCACCTTGTCTGTTGGAAGAAGCCGACGGCGGAACCATCTTACTCAATGATGTATTGGCGATGCCACGTAATCAGCAGTTGAACCTGCTGCGTTTCTTACAAGAAGGTAAAATTGAAACTGCGGATGGTCCTAAGCCTGTCGATGTGCGTATTCTGGCCGCGAACTCTTCTGATATCGAAAAGGCATTGATCGAGGGCGACTTCAATGAAGAGCTTTATCATTACATTAATGTTCTGCGTATTCACGTTCCGAGCTTGAAAGAGCGAGTGAGTGATATTTCAGTACTGGCTAATCATTTTCTACGCGAGTATTCAAAAGAGTTCAATGCTCAAGCGAAGAGCTTTTCAGACGATGCTATCCGCTCGATGAATCGTTATCACTGGCCGGGTAATGTGCGTGAGCTGATGAATCAAATTAAGCGTGTCGTGCTGATGTCGGATGCGGTGATCATTGACGATCAACAACTGGATTTACCAAAACAGAATGATGAGCGCCGCAGTCTCAAAAGTATCCGTGAGCGTTCAGAGCGAGATGCGTTGCTGATTGTTCTGGAATCTTATGGTGGTCAAGTATCGTTGGCCGCTAAGGAGCTTGGAGTTTCGCGTGCAACCATGTACCGATTGCTGAATAAACATAGCCTGATTTCTGAAGGCGTTGTTTAGAGCTCTCTATTCATTGATTCTATCCAGTTAGTGTAAATCTAAGAGCCACGCATGATGCGTGGTTTTTTTATATCCATTGCTACAACTTTTTGTTGGCAGCTGACAGCTGACAGATTGATAGATTGAGCTATTGGAGGCTCGGCCTTTAAGAGAGATGTTCTGTGATTTTATATAATCATAGTGAATATGTTATATATAAAGTGATATGCAACTGATATTTTGGGTGAATCATTTGTTTTGAAATTGTTAATCAATTATCGGTTGAATAATATACTCACTTGGTTAGACTTTAACCGTGAAAGCAATGGTTTAACAAAGACTTATTTGCTTTTATTATCTCATTTCTTTTTGGATTTTTTAGTTAGCTTGGAGGCGCAAATGAAACATTTCGATTTTATACAGCATATTTGCGCGTCGTTTGATCCATGTACTGACATGGTGACTGATATGTCACACACATCAGCCATGGCCGATCGAAACACTCAAGATAAACCTAACTAATAGATCCGTACCCTTATTTGGCTGCGGAAAAATAGCAGCTAAGTGAGAAGCCCTCATACTATCTAACACGCTATTTTTCCTCAGTTGATTCAACAACTGGAGAGTTATTATGCGTCACTCAGTATATTTAAAATTAGCAACAGTCCTTATCCGTGCCGATCTTCGTCGTGAAGAGCGTGAATGGCAACGAAAAGTTCGTCGTAGTTCATATGAGCTGCCATGGAACAATACTCACTTATTAAGAGATATTGGTCTTGAAGCTGACGGTCGACCGATTGGTTTTTCTGAACCAGAAGTCGTCACGATTGAACGTCGAGTACGTCACCTTCGTCGTGTCTTAAGTGCGCGAATACCGACGTAATCTGCGGGGTTGATAGCACCTTTCAACCCCTAAGATAATTAACAGTGATAGTTATGGCGTCGAAAGTGCAAACTTTTGAACTAGAACTGGCCAAAAAAGAGAAGCGCTTGCTTCTCTTTTTTGCTTTTTTAAGCCGAGATCTGTGCTTTTTTAAGTCGTTATCTAGTAAAGAAATAGAGTTCTACTAAGCTATAGAGAGTAAGGGAGGCCGGTTATGCAAAAGCATCAGTTAGACATGTGGTTACATGGAGAGCACAAAGACTCTTATCAAACACCCAAAGTGTACGTTATTGGCTGTTCTGATATATCAGAATATCTATTGGCGGTGGAGTACAAACATAAGCTAGAACCGGTAAAGCAAGACGGCGAGCCGCTTCACTTTGGATCCTTGGATCAAGTGAAAGAGGAGTTACTCCGGCTCGGCTTTGAAAAGGCGTATCTTCGCTTACACAACGCCTATGATGAGTTTGGTAATGAGCCAAGCCAAAGCTACTGTGATATTGAACTGGCGCTCAAACCTCATTAAGAGGCGTTGGTAGCGAGATATTGATTCTAATTCCAGACTGTTTTTTAACGCACTGATAGTTTTGGCTATCGAGGCTCGATTAAACGATCTATGCGTAATGTGTTGTCAGTAATTTATGGGTGAATTGAGTTCGCAGATAGAAACCACGTGGTTTAGTTTTGATAGGTTTTCCGCTTGCACCGTAAGCTTCCGTTAACACACGACTGTTAGCAGCCTTCGGACGTAAATGCAGTGCTTCACCGTGTCTTGCTGTTATCTGTTCAACATTGCCTAAAACGATCAACTCCATCAGTTCTTCCCAATCTCGCTTCAAGAGTTCGTCTTCAGCTTGGCTAGGTGTCCATAATAATGGGGATCCTACATGCCTCTCTGCTAGCGGGATCTCTCTTTCTCCCTCGACAGGGATCCACAACACCTTAGACAGCTTGTTTCGAACGTGGCTGGTTTCCCAAGTTATGCCTTGCACACCCATCAAAGGAGCAACACACACAAAGGTGGTTTCGAGTGGCTTGCCAGAGTAGCTAATCGGAATGCTTTTTAGCTCGATACCGAGCTTGGCAAAATCTTGTTCTGGCTTACTGCCTGCAGGTGCACCCAAGTGCCATTCCAATAGCTGCCCAACCCAGCCTTTATCACGCTTAAGGTCGTTTGGCATCACCATCTCAGCTTCGTCAGCGAGCTCTTTAAAGGTCATTCCGGCGATGGCATACGCGCGCTCTAACAGCTCTTGTTGTGTTTGTGGTTCTGGTTTCATAATAAAAGGCATGATCAAAAAAATGATTTTATCAGAAGTTATCACCATATGACGACTGGTTAAGAAATGATCTCCTTGCGAGAAAAGGGATCAAACTCAGGGTTATCCACAGGACATAAAGGTAATTAATTGAAATATTAATTTAGTGGATAAATAAACAGGGGTTTATGGTGGATAAAATGCTTGCCAAATGGGGTTCAAAATGAATCTTTCACTTAGTAGTGTGGATAAACATCGGAGTGGTTGATCTTTAACCATGTCAGGTTTCTGAAAGATCTTTTACATTTCTAATGTTTTTTAAAACTAGAATGTTATTTTAATTTACTGATTTATATAATAATAAAATTATTTTGACTGATTTGTTGTTTTTGGTGTTGATGAATCTATGGATTAAAAAAAACGATTGCGGGTAATTCTTCACATAGTTATTCACAGAAAAGGTGAATAAATGTGGTCTATGTCTCACTATTGTGTGGGTAACTAGAATTTGAGCAAAACTTATCCATATTCCTAGTTATTATTCATAAATATAGCGCTTATCACGTCACTAAGTTTGCTCCGATTGGGGATATGTGGAAAAATCAGAGTAATTAAAAATTTAGATAGAGGTTGGCCAGTGATAGATGGCGATGGTTACCGATTAAATGTTGGTATTGTAATCTGTAACAACCATGGTCAGGTCTTCTGGGCTAAACGATACGGGCAACATTCATGGCAATTCCCTCAAGGGGGAATAGATGAAGGTGAGACTCCGGAACAGGCAATGTACCGCGAGTTGTATGAAGAGGTTGGCCTTACTAAAAAGGATGTAAAGATCGTCGCGACAAGTCGTCATTGGTTACGCTACAAGCTACCCAAACGACTGGTTCGGTGGGATTCTAAACCTGTCTGTATTGGACAAAAACAGAAGTGGTTCCTTTTGCGCTTAGATTGCGATGAATCGCATATCAATATGCAGCGTGGAAGTACACCTGAGTTTGATGGTTGGCGTTGGGTGAGTTACTGGTACCCAGTTCGACAAGTTGTTTCTTTCAAGCGAGATGTTTACCGTCGAGCGATGAAAGAGTTCGCATCTTTAGCAATGCCGTTTAAAGAGCGAAAAATAAAAGGAAAGCGCAAATTGCGTAGAGGTTAAGCATGCTCAGTCAACTAAGGGAAATAGTTGAACACGTATCAAGAGTTGAAGATGTGTCGACGGCTCTTGATATTTTGGTTAAAGAGACATGCAGTGCGATGCAGACGGAATGTTGCACCGTGTATTTGGCAAATAATGATATGCAGCGCCTTGAGTTGATGGCAACTCAAGGCCTGATCTTCAAAGGCAATAGCATTCACATTGGTTTTGACGAAGGTCTGGTTGGCCTTGTTAAAAGAAGTGCTGAACCTATCAACCTTGCACAAGCGTCTGCTCACCCTGCTTATAAGTTTTTTCCAGAGCTTGGAGAAAACGTCTATCACTCTTTTCTCGGTACTCCGATTATCCACCGCAAGCAAGTGCTCGGTGTATTGGTCATTCAACAGAAGACCCCACGTTTATTTAGTGAGATGGAAGAATCCTTCCTTGTCACGCTCTCTGCACAACTTGCCGTTATTGTGGCGCACGCCCAAACTCAAGGCCATTGGCTGTTAGAGCAACAGAAGCTACCGGCTACTAAAGGTATTGCAGCTTCATCGGGCGTGGCGATTGGTGACTTATGGTGGGACAACACTCAGCCTGAACTCACCGATGTTTATCCTGCTTCGACGCTCAATATAGAGAGAGAGCATGAGTTGTTGGCGGTAGCGGTTGAAAACGCCCTCAATGACTTTAAGCGCATGCGAAAGCGCTTAGATAGCGAAATCAATAAAGATGCGTTGGCGATCTTTGACCTGTTTACTCACTTACTCAACGATCCTATGCTGCGTAAGGATCTAAAAAGCCAAATCCAGAAAGGCGATAAAGCCGATTGGGCACTAAGACAGGTTGTAGAGAGTTATTCTAATCGCTTTGCTCGTATGTCGGACGTGTATCTTCGTGAGAGAGCACAAGACATCCGAGAGCTCGGACAAAGGCTGCTCTATTTCCTCCACAACTCTGAACATGAACTTCGCACGTTAGATAAGCCGATTATCCTAGTGGTTCGTGAGTTAACCGCTTCGGTATTAGCGTCTATTCCCAAAGAAAAGCTCTTAGCGGTGATTTCCTTGGAAGGGGCGGCGAACTCGCACGCAGCGATTTTATCTCGAGCGCTTGGCATACCTTCCGTCATGGGGGTAAACCTCAACCTAGCTCAAGCTAATGGCAAGCGAGCGATTGTTGATGGGTATAGCGGTGAGATCTTTATTGAGCCGACTAAAAGCCTGCTCAAAGAGTATCGAGGGCTGATTCTAGAAGAGAGTGAGCTCTCCTCTATGGTCAATCGCGAGCTGTACCTACCGGCAAAAACGCAAGACAACAAGCAAGTCGAGATTCTGCTTAATGCGGGTTTAAGTGCAGACACTAACATCGCTATCAACCAAGGCGTTGATGGCGTAGGGCTGTATCGAACTGAAATTTCTTTCTTGTTGCAGCAAAGATTCCCGTCAGAGGATGAACAATTCAAGCAGTATCGTTCTGTACTGGCAAGCTACCCAGAGAAACAAGTGGTGATGCGTACACTCGATATCGGTGGTGATAAGGCCTTACCGTATTTTCCTATCGAAGAGGACAATCCATTCCTTGGTTGGCGTGGTATTCGGTTTACGCTCGATCATCCTGACATCTTTATTATTCAGTTACGTGCCATGCTACGTGCGAGCTGTGAAAGCCATAACTTGAGTATTTTGCTGCCGATGATCTCTGGTGCACAGGAGTTGGATGACGCGCTACAGTTGATTGAACAAGCGTATGATGAAGTGCATGAGCTTGATAACCGAGTGCGTATGCCTCGCGTTGGTATCATGATTGAAGTGCCATCCATGCTGTACATACTGCCGCTGATTGCGCATAAGGTCGACTTTGTTTCAGTCGGTACCAACGACTTAACCCAATATTTATTAGCGGTTGATCGGAACAATTCACGAGTATCCGATGTCTATGAATCAATGCACCCTGCGGTGATCATGGCATTAAAACAAATTCATGATACTTGTAAGCAATATCAATTACCTGTTTGTATTTGTGGCGAGTTAGCCGGTGACCCGATGGGCGCGCTGCTATTGATTGGATTGGGGTATGAGACGTTAAGTATGAATACCTCGAATGTCGCAAGAACCAAATATTTGATTCGTCAATCGAACTTGGCTGAATTACAGGATTTGGCAAATAAGGCACTTTCAAAACCGTATGGTAGTGACATCTATAGTATGATGCTGAACTATTTCGAAGAGCGTGAATTTACAGGCTTCATTCGAGCAGGTAAAAAATAGGATTTAACGTGTCATATGAACTGATAGGCTTGTTAGCGGGCCTTGGTGCTATTGTTGGTGTTTTAGCAGGCTTGCTAGGCATTGGTGGTGGTTTGCTGGTTGTTCCTGCCTTACTGTTTTTGCTTCCTAAAGCGGGTATCCCCCAAGAGTTTGCGATGCAAATGGCATTGGCTACTTCGCTATCAACCATCATCGTTACGTCGGGATCGTCTGCGATTAACCATCTAAAGTTGGGTAACGTAGAGATGTTTGTCGTTAAATGGTTGATGCCAGGTGTGGTGATAGGTGGCTTCCTCGGCTCTTTCGTGGCCGATGTAATTCCAGCTCAATACTTACCAAAAGTCTTTGGTGTGATTGTTTTGGTGTTGGCGTTGCAAATGCTATTGTCGATTCGCTCCAAGAGCCAAAAATCGATGCCGGGTTCAGCTAAAACCGTGTTGTGTGGCGGCGGGATTGGTTTGGTATCAAGCTTAGCGGGCATTGGCGGTGGGTCTTTATCGGTACCTTTCCTTAACCATCACGGTGTGGAAATGCGTAAAGCCGTCGGCTCATCTTCGGTATGCGGTTGTGTTATCGCGATTTCGGGAATGCTAGGTTTCATTTGGCATGGATCTTCTGTCGATGCTCTTCCTGCGTATAGCTTGGGTTATGTTTATCTACCGGCTTTGATCGCGATATCTTGTACCTCAGTTTTGACCACTCGAGTGGGTGCGAAACTGGCCACTCAATTGCCAACCCCTGTGCTGAAGAAATTCTTTGCGGTATTTTTAATGTTTATAGCAGCCACAATGCTGCTGTAGTGTCTTTTCTGTTAGTCATTGAGCTAACCGTTAATCAATTTAGATAGAGAGCCAAGTATGTCTCAGGGTTTTATCGAGTTCCCAAATATCGATCCTGTTCTTATTGAACTAGGACCAATCTCAGTTCGTTGGTACGGCCTAATGTACCTTGTCGGTTTTATGTTTGCTCTTTGGTTAGCAAATCGCCGAGCTGATCAACCGGGTAGTGGTTGGACTCGAGAGCAAGTATCAGACTTACTGTTTGCTGGCTTTCTAGGTGTGGTGTTGGGTGGTCGTATTGGCTACGTACTTTTCTACAACTTTGACCTTTTCCTAGCAGACCCACTGTACCTATTTAAGGTATGGACTGGCGGTATGTCTTTCCACGGTGGCTTGCTGGGTGTTATCACCGCAATGTTCTGGTATGCGAAAAAGAATGGTCGCACCTTCTTTGGCGTGGCAGACATGATTGCACCACTCGTCCCATTTGGTTTAGGTATGGGCCGTCTAGGTAACTTCATGAACAGCGAGCTTTGGGGCCGTGTGACTGATGTGCCATGGGCGATTGTGTTCCCTAACGGTGGTCCACTTCCTCGTCACCCATCTCAACTTTACGAGATGGCGCTTGAAGGTATCGTGCTGTTCTTCATCTTGAACTGGTTTATCAAAAAGCCGCGTCCTCTTGGTTCTGTATCAGGGTTATTCCTAGCTGGATATGGTACATTCCGCTTCTTAGTAGAATACGTACGTGAACCTGATGCTCACCTAGGTTTGTTCGGTGGATTTATCTCTATGGGACAAATTTTGTCACTGCCAATGGTTATCATCGGTGTGCTGATGATGGTGTGGGCATACAAGCGTGGTCACTACAAAGACGAATTACCACAACAAACGAAGTAAGGAATTGGTGTGAAACAGTATTTAGATCTCTGTCAGCGTATCGTTGATGACGGTACTTGGATTGAAAATGAACGCACGGGCAAGCGTTGCTTAACCGTGATCAATGCTGACCTTGAATATGATGTTGGTAATAACCAATTCCCACTGGTAACAACGCGTAAGAGTTTTTGGAAAGCCGCAGTTGCTGAGCTGCTTGGCTATATCCGTGGTTACGACAATGCTGAAGATTTTCGTAAGCTAGGGACTAAAACTTGGGATGCGAATTCTAACCTGAATGAAGCATGGCTGAATAACCCTTACCGCAAGGGTGAAGATGACATGGGCCGTGTTTATGGCGTTCAAGGACGTGCATGGGCAAAACCTGACGGCGGTCATATCGACCAACTGAAGAAGATTGTTGATGATCTAACTAACGGTATTGATGACCGCGGCGAGATCTTAAACTTCTACAACCCAGGTGAGTTCCACATGGGATGTTTGCGTCCGTGTATGTACAGCCATCACTTCTCACTACTTGGTGATACTCTGTACCTAAACAGCACTCAGCGCTCTTGCGATGTACCGCTAGGCCTGAACTTCAACATGGTTCAAGTGTATGTCTTCCTAGCTATCATGGCGCAAATCACGGGTAAGAAAGCTGGCGTGGCTTACCATAAGCTAGTAAATGCTCATATTTACGAAGATCAACTTGCACCTATGCGTGATATCCAGTTAAAGCGTGAGCCGTTAGCTGGCCCAACATTCCATATCAATCCTCAGATTAAGTCTCTAGAAGATTTGGAAACATGGGTAACGATGGATGACTTCTGGGTTGAAGGTTACGAATGCCACGAAGCGATTAAGTACCCATTCTCGGTTTAATCTCACTCGCTTTGTTTGATTGAAAGGCTGCCTCTGTGCAGCCTTTTTTGTATCTAAGTTACAGTGACGAGTAATCGAGATTCGAAGAGCAGAGAAATCATATGCTGTGTGATGCTTTATGTTACTCGTATACTCTCAACGCGCATTGGCTCTTTCTCTTCGATACTCGCTTACACGAATCCCGTATCTGCTCTTAAAAAGAAAAAGCCCGCAACCTAGGAGGTAGCGGGCTTTGCTATAAGCGATGTTTATTTTGCTATTAAGCGGTAAGAGCTAACACGCTACCAGGCAGTACAAGGAATACCGCAACAAGGTAACCAGCCACTACAGCTTTGTTCTTCACAGCCATGTCTGAAATCATGTCTGCCGCTTTAACTGGAAGTTCACGTAGGAACGGGATACCGAAGATGAATACCGTTGACATGATGTTGAACACCAAGTGTACTAGAGCAATTTGTAGTGCGAATACTGCGAACTCACCAGACACTGCTGTAGCTGCAAGTAGAGCCGTAATACATGTACCGATGTTTGCACCCAGAGTGAATGGGTAAACGTCACGTACTTTAAGAACACCTGAACCTACTAGTGGAACCATCAAGCTTGTTGTCGTAGAAGAAGACTGAACAAGGATAGTCACGATAGAGCCAGAAGCGATACCGTGGATTGGACCACGACCGATTGCGTTCTTTAGAATCTCACGAGCACGACCAACCATTAGGCTCTTCATCAGCTTACCCATTACAGTAATAGCTACGAAGATAGTTGCGATACCTAGAGCGATAAGCATGATGCCGCCAACAGTGTCGCCAAACGTTGATAGTGGTTCTTTAATCGCACTTACAACAGGCTTAGTGATTGGCTTGATGAAGTTAAGACCACCCATGCTCATATCACCTGTTGCTAGCATCGGTGATACTAACCAGTGAGAAATTTTCTCTAGAATTCCAAACGCCATCTCTAGTGGTAGGAAGATAGCAACGGCTAATAGGTTAAAGAAGTCGTGGATTGTCGCACTTGCGAATGCACGTTTGAACTCTTCTTTACAACGAACGTGACCAAGGCTAACTAGCGTATTGGTTACCGTAGTACCAATGTTAGCACCCATGATCATAGGAATTGCTAGCTCAACAGGTAAACCACCTGCCACAAGGCCAACGATAATTGAAGTAACTGTACTTGATGATTGAATAAGCGCTGTTGCTACTAAACCAATCATTAAGCCTGCAACTGGGTGTGAAGCAAATTCGAAAAGAACCTTTGCTTGCTCGCCTGTTGCCCATTTGAAGCCTGTACCAACCATTGAAACTGAAAGTAATAGTAGGTAAAGCATGAATGCCAAGTTAGCCCAGCGTAGCCAACGAGTAGTGCTCGAGATAGGCGCTGCTGCAGTAGTAGCTTGGTTCATAATGTTTTCTCCATTGGACCGTTTAAGTCTGTGTTTGGTCTGTTTGTTTAATCTGAGCGTGATGTTAGAGGGGAAATATTTCAGTAATATTACATTTTGGTTTAGGTGCGACTTTTTTGTGATGATTTACTCTTTAAATATTCCAATTGCTAATGTGGTTGTTTTAAGTTGTTGTTTTTAATTGTTTTTTAATGGAAATTCTATAGGTGATATAGATCTTAAAAGTTAGAAAAAAATTGAAAATAATCGATGAAATATTACATTATGAAATCATACACTTCGAAAAAATAAGTGGTAAATCTATGTTTGGTTAGGTTTTTCCGAGTTTGTTGAGTGGCGGTGTCATATTTGATATAAAAGGGTATCTACTCTTTTATTACGGCAAATCTATGTCGCATCTCAACTACAACCATCTGTATTACTTCTGGATGGTTTGCAAGCAAGGCTCTGTTACTAAAGCTGCAGAAGCCCTATTCCTAACACCACAAACGGTAACGGGGCAGATAAAAGCCTTAGAAGAACGCATGGATGGCAAGTTGACCAAGCGTAATGGCCGAAGTGTTGAGCCTACAGAGCTTGGGCAACTGGTCTTTAAATATGCCGATCGTATGTTTGGCCTGAGTTACGAGATGCTGGACATCGTGAATTACAGCCAGCACTCCAATATTCTGTTTGATGTTGGCGTCGCGGATGCGCTCTCTAAAAGACTCGTCAGTAAGATACTGATGTCGACCATCCCTCCAGATAACAGCATTCACTTGCGCTGTTTTGAATCGACCCATGAAATGCTACTTGAGCAACTCTCTCAACATAAGCTCGATATGATTTTGTCTGACTGTCCGGTGGACTCTAGTCAAAGCCCGGGCCTGTTCAGTAAAAAGCTGGGTGAGAGTGGAATGAGCTTTTTTAGTTCAGGTCAGGTTGAAGGGGTTAATTTCCCTGCTGTATTGGAGCAAAGAAAGCTTTTGATCCCTGGCAGCCGAACCTCAATGGGTCGTAAAGTGCTGCAATGGTTTGATAGACAAGGGCTTAAGCCAGATATTTTAGGTGAGTTTGATGATGCCGCATTGATGAAGGCTTTTGCTCGTTACCATCATGACGTAATATTTTTAGCACCGACGCTTTATATGTCTGAAGTGGAAGACGACACATCACTGCAACTATTAGGCGGTATTGAAGAGTTAAAAGAGGAGTACTACGTCATATTTGCTGAGAGGATGATCCAACATCCAGCAGTAAAAAACGTATGTGACGCAGATTTTAGCAAATTGTTCGAGTGAGATAGTTTGTTAATGAATTGATATCGATTATCATAACTCCGCAATATGCCGGAAATACTGATAGCCCGTAGTTGGCGTAAAGGTTGTAGGGAGCCAAACTATGAACTTAAAAGAGATGGAGAAGAACTCAGCACAAGCTGTGATTCTACTCAAAGCCATGGCTAACGAGCGTCGCTTACAGATTTTGTGCCTATTACATGGCACTGAACTGTCGGTTGGGGAGTTGTGTGGCAAGTTGGAACTGAGTCAGTCTGCTTTATCTCAACATCTTGCTTGGTTGAGAAGAGATGGTTTGGTCGAAACTCGCAAAGAAGCTCAAACTGTGTATTACACATTGAGTAGTGAAGAAGTAAAAGCGATGATTAACCTACTGCATGGTATTTACTGCAAGTAGCTTATTGCTGGTGGGAGGGGGATTTCTTATCAGCGATAGAATGACACAAGGAAGTGTTAGCATTTCACATTGAACGTTAGTGTTTACCTATCTATCTACGTACCAATTTGCTTCTCTATTTATTTTTCTGATTGTTTGTTTTATCTATCTGCTTAAATTGTTTATCGGTCAGAAAAACGGCTGTTAGCACGTAAAATAAAAGGTTCATCGCGGCTTTCCGGGGAAAGCCGCTTTTATCTTCAAGAAGAAGTA